>NZ_JAMPJZ010000084.1:0-21593 GCF_039961835.1 Trichocoleus sp. ST-U1 | reverse complement strand
GGATGATTTATCCCTGGCTAAACATTTTCCCTGATTCACATTTATTACTAGGATTTAATCATTTAATTGCTGCAATGAATCAATTTAAACCCTGCTATGCTTCTGGATAATTTTACTTATTTACTACTTGCTTACTTCGGAAAGTGACAGAAGAAGGTTAGGAAAGGATAATGTATAAATTTTAGGCGATCGCGATCTAAATAGCGCTGCTTAGTTTTACAATGAATTGGCGAAATCTGGTAGCTCAAAGTCAAAAAATCAATGGGACACTCTCTGAAGCTTCCTCAAAAAATCATGCTGCTTGGTTCAGGAGAACTCGGCAAAGAATTTGTCATCGCTGCTCAACGTCTAGGCAACCATATCATTGCAGTGGATCGCTATCATAATGCTCCAGCAATGCAAGTAGCTGATGAATTTGAAGTAATTTCTATGCTCAGTGCTGATGACCTAGAAGCCGTCGTGCAAAAACATCAGCCAAATTTAATTATTCCGGAAATTGAAGCGATTAGGACGGAGAAACTGATTGAATTTGAAAAGAGAGGGTTTACAGTCATTCCAACTGCTACTGCTACCCATTACACGATGAATCGAGACCGAATTAGAGAACTTGCCCATCAGCAATTAGGACTTAGAACTGCTAAATATGCGTATGCAACAACGCTGGAGGAATTTATTGATGCTTGCGACAAAATTGGGTTTCCCAATGTAGTGAAACCTGTGATGTCATCCTCTGGAAAAGGTCAATCGGTTGTCAATTCGAGCGATGAAGTTGAAGCGGCATGGAAGTACGCAATTGAAGGTTCTAGAGGAGATACTCAAAAAATTATTGTCGAAGAGTTCATTCCCTTTGAATTAGAAATAACCTTGCTAACGATTAAGCAGTGGAATGCTCCAACTATTTTCTGTCCTCCTATTGGTCATCGTCAAGAAAGAGGGGATTATCAAGAATCTTGGCAACCCGCAGCAATGCCAGAAAACTTGCTTTTGGAAGCACAGGCGATCGCGCAAAAAGTTACTGATGCTTTGGGAGGCGCTGGAATCTTCGGGGTGGAGTTCTTTATTACCAAAGATTCTGTAATTTTTTCCGAACTTTCTCCCAGACCTCATGATACGGGAATGGTGACATTAATTTCTCAAAACTTGAATGAATTTGAATTGCATCTAAGAGCGGTTTTAGGCTTACCAATTCCTAAAATAGAACTATTAGGGGATTCAGCAAGTGCAGTAATTCTGGCAAGTAAGCATTCAAATTCAATCGCTTTTATGGAGGTGCAAGAGGCTTTATCTGAACCGAATGTAGATATCCGGTTATTTGGAAAGCCAAATTCTCGCCCTAACCGCAGAATGGGAGTCGCTTTGGCGAAAGCAAGTAATGTCCAAGAGGCGCGGAATAAAGCGACTAAAGCCGCTAGCAAGATTAAAATTGTTAATCAAGACGATCATTATTGATGCTTGATTATTAGAAATCCCCCAACCCCCCTTTTTAAGGGGGGCTAGGATAAGATTCTACCTTTTGCCAAAGAATATAGGGTGGAGCAAATATTTTGTCTTTAAATATGAGAATTGTATTAATAGGTAAATTAGAATTCAGGAGTTAGTCAAGTTGAACGAGCTTATCTTTTCTGATATTCAAAACCATTGGGCGCAAGAGTGTATCAAACAACTACATGAACGAAATCTAATTAGCGGCTACCCAGATGGCAGTTTTCGTCCGAATGCACAGGTGACGAGGGCGGAGTTTGCAGCATTGGTACGAAAGGCGTTTCCCAATGCTGTCCCGATTCGGAATGCGATTAACTTTGTGGATGTGCCTTCAAGTCATTGGGCTTATCAGGCGATTCAAATTGTTTATCGGGCTGGTTTTTTGTCTGGCTATCCAGATCGCACATTTAAGCCCAGTCAGGCGATTCCGCGAGTGCAAGCTTTTGTAGCTTTGGCATCCGGGTTGAAGTATGGCGCTACCACAAACCCCAGCGAGACATTAAAAAAGTATTTTGAGGATGCAGCGCAGATTCCCAATTATGCAATTAGCCCGATCGCGTCTGCAACCGAAAAATATCTTGTCGTCAATTATCCGAATGTCCGACGCTTTAACCCCAATCAGAATGCCACGAGAGGCGAGATTGCGGCTTTGATTTGTCGCGCTTTGAGTATTCCTGGCGTGCCCTTGCAGTATATTCCAGGGATGGAATTTGTGGTGATTCAACCGCAATTTGATGAAGCTGAAGCTTTTTCGGAAGGATTGGCACGAGTCAAAATTGCTGACAAGTGGGGTTATATCGATAAAACAGGTAAACTCGTAATCTCGCCACAATTTGATGAAGCGGATGCTTTTTCTGAAGGAGTGGCACTGGTTAGACAATACGCGCCAAAGAGGCAGTAATGGAAACTCGCGGTGTCTGGATTACCACGACAGATAGCAAAGTCCTGAATTCTCGGCAAAACATTGCTGCGGCGATGGATTTTCTCGCTCAAACTGGGTTCAATGTGGTTTTTCCTGTTATTTGGAATAGTGCCTTTACGCTATATCCCAGTAAAGTGATGCGAGACAATTTTGGGGTCGAAATTGATCCGCGATATCGCGATCGCAATCCCTTAGCTGAAATGGTAACTGAGGCGCGTCGAGTTGGACTTGCGGTGATTCCCTGGTTTGAATACGGATTCGCCGCTTCTTACAATCAAAATGGCGGGCATATTCTAGCGAAAAAACCTGATTGGGGTGCCCGCGATAACAGCGGGAATTTAGTTAAAAAGAACAGTTTCGAGTGGATGAATGCCCTTGATTCTGAAGTGCAGGAATTCTTACTCAATTTAGTGCTAGAAGTTGTCAAAAATTACGATATTAGCGGCATTCAAGGGGACGATCGCCTGCCTGCACTTCCAAGCGAAGGGGGCTACGATCGACGAACAAGCGATCGCTACTTTCAGCAGTTCTTTCAAAATCCTCCGCAAAACCCCAAAGATCCGCAATGGCTTCAGTGGCGTGCGGATATTCTTACCGATTTTTTAACTCACCTCTACCAAGAAGTCATTAATATTAAGCCAGACTTGCTGATTTCACTGGCACCGAGTCCCCACGGTTGGGCACTTCAAGAATATCTGCAAGATCCCAAAGCTTGGAGCGATCGCGGGTTAGTTGATATGATGCATCCACAGTTGTATCGCCGCGATTTCTCTAGTTACAAACAACTGGTTGATAGTCTTGTCGCCCAGCAATTTACCGCCGCACAACTACCAACCCTGATACCCGGTATTTTACTTAAAGTCGGTGGATATCGCATCAGCGCCGAATACTTGTTGCAAGCGATCGCTTACAATCGCTTTCGTGGCATCCAAGGCGAAGTTTTCTTCTTCTACGAAGGTCTGCGAGAAGACAACGATGCCTTAGCGAAAGCCTTGCGTTCTGGCCCCTACTCCCAGCCTGCACCCTTTAATCCCTCACAATTAAAACAGCTTGGCTTTACCAGTCGGAGAATTGGCGGCAAATATAGCTATATCGACACGACCGGAAAAAGTGTCAGCCAGCCGCAATTTGACTGGGTGGATTCTTTTCATAGCGGGTTGGCGCGAGTCAAAATGGGCTATAAATGGAGCTTTATTGATACTACCGGAAAATTGATTAGCCGATTCCAATTTGATAGCGCTGAGTATTTTAGAGAAGGGATGGCAGCGATAAAAATTGGTAGCAAATATGGTTATCTCGATAATACGGGGAAACTCGTCGTTCCGCTGCAATTTGATGAAGCTAAGTCTTTTTCAGAAGGGTTGGCAGCAGTCAAGATAGAGAACAAGTGGGGCTACATCGATCGGAGGAACACTAAGGCGCTAGATGCGCCTCAGGGTTGGATCAACAACTTTCTGCTTCGCTTCCAAACTATTTTTAATCCAAACACCCTGACAATTCCTCCGCAATTTGATAGCGCTGATGCCTTTTCGGAAGGAATGGCACGCATTGGTGTTGGTGGAAAATATGGTTATATTGACACGACGGGAAAGCTGGTAATATTGCCACAATTTGAGGACGCTAAATCTTTTTCAGAAAAATTAGCAGCGGTAAAACTTGTTGGGAAATGGCAGTATATCGATAGAACTGGGAAGGTCGTAATAGTGCCGCAATTTGAGGATGCTGGGTCTTTTTTAGAAGGGCTAGCGGCAGTCAAAATTGCTGGCAAGTGGGGCTATATTAACAAGATAGGAAAGCTGGTCATTCCTACAGAATTTGACAACGCGCAATCCTTTTCCCAAGGATTGGCGCTGGTTAATATTGGTGGATCGTGGCGTTCCGGTGAGAATGGGGAATTGTCTTTCAGCGGCGGGAAGTGGGGCTACATTCGGAATGTGCTGTCTTGAAGGGCTGAGGGCTGTAAGGGTGAGTTTCCCGGTCGTTACTGAGTTGCGGGTGGCAAACGCGATCGCACAGACTGAGCAAAGTCCTCGCGTCCAATCTCTAATTGTGGTGGAACGCCGTTGGGATAGGTTTGAGAGATTAAAGCCTGTAGTTTTTGAATTCGGTTCTCAGGGTTGGGGTGGGTGCTGAAAAACTCCGGAGATTGACCGCCACTCCTGGCACTCGCCAGAATCTGCATCACTTCAACACTGGCTTTAGGGTTATATCCAGCTTGCGCCATAAACTGAACACCAAGGCGATCGCTTTCTAGTTCGTCCTCCCGTCCGTAGCGCAGATTGACAATCTGGTTCACTGCCTGGGCAATCACTTGTGCCTGCCGACCCCCACCTTGGTCATCACTCGCCGCGACTCCAACTGCTGTCACTAGTGCCGTACCGAGTTGCTGTTTTGCCAAGCGTTCCGCCCCGTGTCGTCCCACAACGTGCCCGACCTCGTGCCCCAACACAGACGCCAGTTGTGCTTCAGAAGAAAGACGACGCAGCAAACCCGCAGTAATGAAAATTTGTCCTCCCGGCAACGCGAAGGCATTAATCGTTTGAGGGTCGCGCAACAAATGAAATTCAAAGGGATAGCCGGAAGTCTTCGCCTTTGACTCCTGCACCACCTCATTTCCTACTTTGTCAATATAGTTTTGTAGCGCCGGATCTGGGTACAGACCGCCAAATTTTGCCGCCATTTGCGATCGCGCTTGCAGTCCTAGGACGACTTCCTCCTTTGGCGAAAGTTGCACCCGCTGCTTTTCCCCAGTTACCGGGTTCTCCACTGTCGTAGTGCAGTAACTAACTAACCCAAATAGCATAAGTAACAGTGCAATTCCCAGCCGGATCAGCGCTCTCACTGCTTATTCCCCCGATTTATTCGTCCGGAGGTTATCATACTGCTCGGTAATTTAACATCAGTCTCAAGGATGCTTTATTTAGTTTTTTTGTAGGATAAAGGCAACTCTAGAGCTTGAACCTAAGCGTTTATCCTCTTTTACCCCAATGTTAAATATTATTAATTGAGTAGAAAGTTCGGTGCAATCAATAGACGAATTAGCGCTTTAGGAATCTGAACGTGAAAAGAATGCCGTTTGCCTATCTGTTTGCCTATCTTTTGAGGTAAAGACACTTATATCGTGTGGCAGATAGGATTGCTCTATTTGAACTGTTAATCTGTAAATGTAAAGAAGAGACTATTAAGGAATCAGAACCATGAACATTATTGCTTGGATCGTTTTAGGTCTGATTGCTGGTGCAATTGCTAAAGCTATTTATCCGGGTCATCAAGGCGGTGGTATTCTAGGAACCATCGTACTAGGAATCATTGGAGCTTTCGTAGGCGGTAGTATCGGTACTTTCCTGCAAACGGGGACTCTACAATTAGCAGCTTCTAGCTTGAGCATTCCTGGAATCATTGTCGCTGTTTTAGGCGCAATCGTTGCAGTTTTCCTGTGGAACTTACTCACTCGCCGCGCCGCTTAAGTAGCGCTACATCTGCCACTTCGTTCGGCAGAGTCAAAATGCTCAATCTGCGATCGCAGCTCTTGGGCAAGTCTTGGGCAACTGATTAATTTTCAAGGAAGTGAAAATTGCGTTGTAATAGACGACAGGTAAGTAGTATACGCCTCGTCAGTAGGGGAGTATTAGAGACTCCCCTACACTTTCAATGCAATGAGATCAAAGAACGCGATCGCTTGGAGCAAGATTGATATTTTTTGATTGAAGTATGATTCGGGAATTCTCAATCTTGCTATACATAGTTATTTTATGGCTTTGAAAATAGCTTTAAAATAATTGCCAGAGCCTTGCATCTACCATTCGTATAAAAGTTCAAGATAAAAATTGAAGTGTGAAACCGCAGGCTGCAACTATAGCCCTGCGAACCATTCATAACCTTGATCTTCCCAATAGCCCTTATAAGGTAACAAATCGCCAACTAGCGTAATGCTTGTCACCCATTTGCTTTGCTTGTAGCCGAGTTTAATCGGGGAAGCTAGACGTAGAGGGGCACCATTTTCAACCGATAAAGGTTGACTATTTTTTTGATACGCCATGAGAGTTTGGGGATGCAACGCAGAAGCGATATCCCAACTTTCGTAATAACCATCCGCCGATTTAAAGTAAGCATAGCGGACATTCGCTTTTGGTTGCGCTAGAGATACAATTTCCCGCAGTTGGATTCCCCCCCACTGCACAATTGCCGCCCAACCTTCGACGCAGACATGGCGAATTGTCATTGAGGATAAAGGCATTTGCTGAAGATCCGCCATACTAAGACTCAAAGGATTATTAACCTCGCCATTTACATTTAGGCGAAACGCAACAGGGTCTATTTGTGGCGTAAAGTCAAATGTATTAATAATTAAAGCATCTGGCTCAATCTGGCTAGCAGGAAATTCAGGTACAGGTTTTTGCGGATTTAGCAGTAACTCTTCAACACTTTGGTTGAGGGGTTCAAAAGCTTTACCTGCAATCCCCTGAAACACGCTGAACGCACAACCCCCCAGAAGTAAGCTAATACTAGAAATTCCTGAGAATTGCAGAAATCTGCGACGGGGAACTTGAATCAAGTTCATAAAATATCTCTACTAAAATATTCAATAACTTAAATAGCAACCTCCTCCTTTAAGAGTTCCTGTAAGAAACCCAGTGAACTCATTTTAAAGAAGGAAACTAGATTGATAATGAGCTTTAGGATTGTTGTAATCCAACCTACAGCTCATTATAAAATACCGCTACCAGAACATAGAATCAATTAAACGAGAACCTCCTACTTTAAGAGCTAGCCAAGAGTGAACCATTGCAAAGAGTATGACAGTTGGCACACTCATAAAGTGAACAATTCGCAATGCTTGCCAATCGCCAAATAAATCAACAATCCAGTGAAATTGAGCTGGTTTATACATTCCCAGTCCGCTTAGCAAAGCGAGCAGTAAAATCGGAATAATCGCGGTGTAAGCAATTCGATGCCAAGCATAAGCAATGCGCTTGGGGTTGTGGCTCAATTGCAGTGCCTTCACATCCTTCTCACCTACAAATCGATGCTTCCAGCGCCGAGTTATCAAAATATAAATCCCGTACCAAACTAAATTTAGAGCAAATAGCCACATGGCAGCAAAATGCCAGTGTCTACCTCCAGCAAGCCAGCCGCCTAGCAAAAACAAGGGTGGAAAATGCCAACCACCGCGTCCGCCAAAAACCGGATTAGCATTGTAAATCTGTAGTCCGCTGGTAATCATTAAAAGCAAGCTAATAATGTTGATCCAGTGAAATGATTTTACCGCCAAAGCTTGTGTCGGTAGCAGTGGGGGGCGAGGTGTTTGGGAGGAAATAGACGAACTCATAGATTTATAAGTATAAATTTATCTTTTTTTGATTTCATCTTAAACACTATCTTCTCACATCAAAACTCAAAACTCTTCTTACCAATTTTCTATTCAAACCGTTTCTCCTTTTACTGGCACTAAATAACACCCAGTAATTTTCCATTTACCCTGAGATTGCTTTTTCATCAGATAAAGTGCCCTGATCAAATTCCCATCTCGATCGAGTAGAAGCACTTGCTGAGCTGGGAATCCTTCAATTGTGGTCATGTTCTCAAACATCACGGAACGAGGACGATGAACTGGTTGATAAGCAGCCTTCACCATCCTTAAAAAGTTGTCTGGCGTCCCGAATTGAGCTTGAATTTCTGCGCTAGCAAAGGAGAAAGCTCCTTCAGCATCGTCTTTCTGAAATGCTTCCAGTTGGTTAGAAATCACAGAACGGATAATCAGGCGATCGCTATCAGTTACTTCCATTTGTTGAGCTTTAACAGGTAAGGTGAGCGGTAAAAAAGCCAGCAAGAATTTCAGGAAACAACGGACGCAACGCATCTGAAAATTATTTTGACTTATCGGAGATTTTAATCTGGGTTAGCAAGCCGGATTGGAATGAGCCAAGAACTCCGTTAGGCTCAATCAACCAGATTTAATCTGAGACAATCTATCTTGCATTTCTACATCCACCGACACCGAGCGAATTTTGCGCCCGATTGCTGGAGGCTGCCGCAGTTCGCATCGGAGATCCGCAACTAATTCGCACAAGTGTTGCGCTATGTCCCGATCCAATGGCGTCTCCGGTTGAAAGCTATGTTCAATCTGACGAGCTAGTTGAGAACCCCAAGGAAAGCCAAACATCCCTAAAGAACCCGCTAGCTTGTGAGCTGCCCAAACTGCTCGGTGGCGCTGTTCCAACCCCAATTCGTCTCTCAATAAGGCAGTCGTTGCCTCCTCAACAACATCTATCCGAGAGATAATCTCTCCTTGCAAGCGCTCCCAAACTTTCATCACTGCTGCCTGCGTTTGAGCAAGCGTCGGCGGCTGGTGTAGGGCGGAGGATACCGCTTGTGTTGGAGGATGAGATTGAGCTGGCTTGAGGCGATATCCTAGCCCATAAACCGTCTCAATCAGATCGGTGGGAGCGCCCGCGGCTCTCAGTTTTTGCCGCAACCCTTTAATGTGAGATCGGACGGTTTCTTCAGCGGGTGGTTGCTCAAACGACCACAGGTGTTCCAGAAGCTCGCTGCGGCTAAAGACTTGATTCGGACAGCGCACAAACAGTTCTAGTAGCGCATACTGTTTGGGGGTAAGATGCAAGTTTTTCCCTTCATAGCGTCCCTCTAAGGTAGGCGGGTCAAGACCTAGGCTGCCATTCTTCAGAATTGGCGGCTTTAATAAACAGCAATGACACAGGAGAGTGCGGACACGAGCCGCTACTTCTTCTAAATCAAAGGGTTTGAGGACATAATCATCCGCACCAGCATCCAGCGCAATGACTTTATCGCCATCAATTTCATGGGCAGCGTATAAGAGAATCGGCATCAACCGCCCCAAAGAACGTAGCCGCTGACAAAGACTGATGCCATCAAGTGTAGGCAGCATCACATCTAGCAAAATTAAGTCATAAGTACCAGCCCGTGCAAATTGCCAGCCTGCTTGCCCATCGGCTGCCCGGTCAATTATATAATTGCGATCGCTGAGGGTTTTGGTGAGAGCTTGTGCCAAACGCTCATCATCTTCCACTAGCAGAATGTTCACTTTGAGATTTCCCCTAATCCTGATTCGCTTCCCGTCAAGCACTGGCGACAGACGCCCGCAGGCATTTTCTACATATATCAATTAATTTGTCAATAGTGTTTTAAAAAATAAGCATTTCTATGAAGTTATTTAAACTAAGTTTGCCTGATATTAAAGATAAAAGCAAAAAGGCAAATAGTAATCATCACGATTTGCCTTCCGCTGGCAGCAGTAACCGTAGCAGTAAAGCATCTTTTGAAATTGGCAATTGCGGTGGGTTTTAGAAAGATTTTTAAGTACGATGATCGCTAACGATGGCTGTCTCTGCAACAATAACATCTAGCAATTTTTCGTTGTGCTATTCGATTCATCTTGGGTTTACAATTCAAGGCAAATTGCGATCGCTAATTTCCGCTAACTTCTAACTAAACAACCGCGCCACAGGACAAGTAAAACCGGGAAGCAAGGGCGAAGTCAGTTCATCGCTGGCAAACAATGTTGCTGTTAGCACCAGTGTTGCCCCCTCCCGTCGATAAATCTGAATTTGCTGCAAACGCCAATCAACTATCCAGTATTCCCTAGCTCCCTGCGATGCGTAGAGTTTTAGTTTCACCTGTCTATCTCTGCGTTCATTCTCCTCGCCTGGAGATAGCACCTCAACCACCAACTCTGGTGCTGCGGTTAAATGCCCTGCATCATCCAACACAGCAGCTAATCGTTCCTTGCTTGCCCAAACTACGTCAGGAATCACGTTATCAGCATCTGTAAAAATGATGCCAGCACCACTTACAGATTCTCCTAAACCAGTCTGTCGCGACCAAAAATTCAACTCTGTACAAATGTTGCTACATACTCTTTGATGACCCCAGTGTGGTGCGCGTGTCACAAATAATTCTCCATCCACAATCTCATAGCGATTCCCGTTATCTGGCAACAACTCCAGATCGGCAACTGTCCAACGGACTCGATCGGTAGTGGTCTGGCTCATCAGGCACTCCTTGAGTGTGTTACTCCATTTTATTAGTGCAAAGAAAAGACTGAGAACTAGATTTTCAGTCCTCAGTCCGCCAAGAGAGTGCCGCTACGCGAACACTCCTTAGTGCTATTTTCAGATGCAGGCTTTAGCCGCGCAGATGGGCAGCGTTTTCCATCAGCTGCTGTTGCAGGTTAGCGGGTACCGGCTTGTTGGAGGCAAACTCCATTGAGAAGTTAGCTTGACCGGAAGAAAGCGATCTCAACTGTGCAGAATAGCCGAACATCTCCACGAACGGCACTTCGGCACGGATAACGGCGTAATTTTCCATCGTCTCCGAACCCAGCAGGACGCCGCGACGAGACGAGAGATCGCCCTGCACTCGCCCGACAAACTCGTTAGGTGTCTCCACTTCCACGAGCATAATCGGTTCGAGGATCACTGGCGCTGCTTTGGCAAAAGCTTGCTTGAGGGCAAGACTTGCCGCAGTTCGGAACGCCATTTCCGAAGAGTCAATCGCGTGGTAGGAACCCGCTTCTAGTATCGCTTTGACACCAACAATCGGATAACCGATGAGATGTCCGCTAGCGATCGCTTCGCGGAAACCTTTCTCGCAAGCGGGGATGAATTCTTTAGGAATTGCACCACCAACCACCCGATTCTCGAACGCAAACGGGTCTTCACAGGGTTCAATCCGACCGATAACATGAGCATATTGACCGGGACCGCCGCCTTGCTTCTTGAGCCTGTAGTCGAAGGTTGCCGACTGGGTAACGGTTTCGCGGTATGCTACGGCGGGCGCACCGACGTTAACTTCGGCGTTGTATTCCCGCTTCATGCGTTCGATGTAGATTTCTAGATGCAGTTCGCCCATCCCCGAAATTAGGGTCTCCTTGGACTCCGGATCGATGCTGACGCGGAAGGTGGGATCTTCTCGTGTAAAGCGATTGAGCGCTTTTGACATTTGATCGGCATCTTCCCGTTTCTTAGGCGCGATCGCTAGCGTCATCACGGGTTCTGGCACAAATATCCCCTCTAAAGAGAGGTTGGTTCCGTCCGAACAGAATGTATCGCCAGAAGCGCACTCAACACCCAGCAGAGCTACAATGTCCCCAGCGGCTGCGGTTTCGACCTCCTCGCGTTTGTTTGCGTGCATCCGCACAATTTGGCTCACTAGCACCCGTTGGTTGGTGCGAGTGTTGTAGATGCGTTGTCCCTCGCGCAGCGTCCCGGAATATATGCGGGTATAAGTCAGTTGTCCGTACTCATCTTTGGCAATTTTGAAAGCCAAGGCAACCAGTGCGGCTTCCGTGTCTGGATAGACAGGAATCGGCTCATGGGTCGTAATCGCGATCGCTTTCACCACTTCTCTATCTACAGGTGACGGCAAGTAAAGAGCAACAGCATCTAATAAGTTCTGAACCCCCTTATTTTTGAAGGCGGAACCCATCAGAACTGGAGTTAATTGCAAGCTTAAAGTTGCCCGACGCAGGGTTTCCCAAATCATTTCTTTGGGAATTTCCTCGCTCTCAAGTAGCATCTCCATCATCGGTTCGGAGAACATAGAGAGTTGATCGAGCATCTTTTCTCGTGCTTCTTTTGCCTCATCCCGTAAGTGTTCGGGAATCGACTCAATAACGCGAATTTCGCCTTTTTCTCCAGCAAAATAGTTTGCCGTCATTTCAACCAAATCAATGACGCCTTCAAACTTATCCTCGCTGCCGATAGGATACTGAAGCAGTACCGGGTTCAAACCGAGTTTTTCTCGCAGCGAGCGCACGACTCGGAATGGATTTGCACCCGTCCGATCCATCTTATTAATGAAGGCAATACGCGGCACTCGGTATCGCTTCATCTGCCTATCTACGGTGATAGATTGCGATTGCACACCAGCAACCGCGCAAAGCACCATAATCGCACCATCAAGAACCCGCAATGCACGTTCAACTTCAATCGTGAAATCTACGTGTCCCGGAGTATCAATCAGGTTAATCTGCGTATCATTCCATACACAAGTTGTCGCGGCTGAAGTGATGGTAATGCCTTTTTGTTGCTCTATCTCCATGTAGTCCAACGTCGCGCGATCGCTACCTCCCCGAACTTCGCCAATCTTGTAAATTTTGCCCGTGTAGTACAGAATCCGCTCGCTGAGGGTTGTTTTACCAGAGTCGATGTGAGCAGAAATTCCAATATTACGGATGCGCGTTCGGGGAATCATAGGACAAATACTCTGCCTTACCAGAGCCATGAAAAGACATTTGCCTTGTGCGGCAACTATAATACTACAAATATACTACATAACTGTCAAGGGTGTGGAAACTATTCTGTCCAAAGCAGGCAGATATAAACTAGAGGGGGTGGAAGCCATCACTTTCCTAAGAGTGCGCGCATTCACGTAATTAGTTAATTCGTTTTTGAGAATACTGCATGGCAACGATTGAATCTCAAGACCTTAGTATTGGTAAGCTTTTCAATGACTTCTATGTGGTTCCGAGTTACCAACGCGAGTATGTTTGGGAAAAGGAACACGTTACTGAGTTTTTCCAGGATATCTATGGAGAGTTTTCTTCAAATGACTCTGGCGCAGTTTCAGAATATTTTATTGGCAGCATTATTGTTTGTGTTTTGCCAGACGGTTTATATGAAGTAATTGATGGTCAACAGCGTATTACGACAGCCTACGTAGTTCTCTGTGCTATAAGAGACTATTTGCAGGAAATTAAGCAAGACGAATCTATTGAGTTACTAACCAGTCAGATTGCATCCACAGATATTGATGAAGAAGGAAATAATGTGTTTCGGTATCGAGTTACGCTTCAATATGCAGATAGTTGTGGCGTTTTGGAAAAAATTGCTCAAAAAGAAGATTTAAATAAAATTCCAAACACATCCTCAGCACAAAACATTAAAAATGCCTATGAGGAGATAAAAAAAATGCTTGATAGTGCATTTGGTCAAAGTCATTTAGATATTCCGACAATTAAAAAATTTTATGCTTATTTTACTAAGAATGTCGTGCTTGTCAGAGTGAAAACTGCAACTTTAGCGGATGCGTTGAGAGTTTTTGCAACAATCAACAATCGCGGTGTTAATCTCGATGCCATAGACTTAGTAAAAAATCTAATGTTTATGGAAACCCCGAAAAAAGAATATGACATTCTTAAACAAAAATGGAAGACAATGGTTGATATTTTGTTTAGAGCAAAAGAAAATCCTATGAGATTTTTACGTTATTTTATATTGGCACGTTATGAAAATGTAGAAGCGCTGAAAGAAAACGGAATATATGGTTGGTTTTCAAGCAAAACAAATAAAACTTATTATGAAAATAACCCAATAGCTTTTGTTGATGAGTTGCTTGAAACTGCCCAAGCTTACGTTAATTTTATGGATGGTAAGGATATAGAAGGCAAAAAAAATCGTTACCTGGAAAATATCCGTAATATTAGTAGTGCTGTCCGGATGCCTCTGATGATACTATTATCCGGTCGCCACTTGCCTAAAGATTGTTTTGTAGAATTATGTCGGCAGGTTGAAAATATTTTTTTTGCATACCTGCTTACACGCGAACCCACTAGCAACTTCGAGCGACGTTTTACTCAGTGGTGTTCAGAACTGCGGAAAGTTACACAACCAGTAGAATTTAGTAATTTCATTACCCATCATATTCAACCGGAAAAACAAAAAGTGGCTGCTCGCTTTGAACTCACTTTTAGTAAGCTAGAAGAGTCTTCTGTTCCCAAATCACAGTTGCGATACATTCTAGCAAAATTAACACAATATGTTGACGAGAGTGCTTATGGTAGTGATGGGTCTATTATTGACTTAAAAACCTATATCAACAATAAGCAAGTAGAAGTTGAACATATTCTACCTCAAAATCCCTTATCAAGTATCAAGGACTTATTTGATAAGCCTAAGGATATTGATAGTTATATTAAGCGTCTTGGAAATTTGACGTTACTTGAAAAAACAATTAATGCTTCAGTGGTAAACAAAACGTTTGAAGAGAAGAAAGAAGCATATACAAAGTCGAGACTTTTGCTGACTAGATCGATAGGGGAGAAAGTGAAAATTGGAAAAAATACAGCAGTAGACCGCGCAGTGAAAGAGTTAGAAACCTTTGAAATTTGGAATTCTAAATCGATTGATCGCCGCCAGGAAATGCTAACTCGGTTAGCAAAAAAAATCTGGGATATGCCTTAAGCTGGTTATTGCCCAATATAAATTGGAGAGAAAAATTATAATTAATAGAAACCCAGTCGCTTCTTTTCCTTCGTCGCAGATATAAATGAGTCAGCACGATTGCGTAGTATTGGCTAAAGCAAAGGGTGTAGACGCCGAAGAACAGGAATTAGCTGGATAAGCTCTCCAGAGAGATCGCATTCTCCCCCTTGGCAAACTCGCTCAAAATATAAAAAAGCTGACCTATAATTTTGGTCAGCGAATAAGATTAGATTTAGCTAGAAATCCTAAGTCCAGTAGAGAATGCGACCTTGGGGAAAGCGCTTCGTAATCTCACTTTCAAAAAAGCGCCGTAGCGTCTTCATCGTGTCAGTGCCATAAACATACTTGGTGCCGCCAAACTTGTTACGCTTAACAGTGCGTGTTTCTTCATCCATGTCCAGCTTTGATTGGGGATACCAAGTTTGCAAAACCTCTTTTGAGCCAGGGGTGAAGCGGTGGGAAATCAACTCGAAAGTCAGGTCACAATCGAAATCGAGTGCTTCGCTAATCGAGTCAAGCAAACGAGTGTAGTGTGTCTCCCAATCCTCTATCGGCATAATCGGTGCAATCACTAAACCCACTGGATACCCGCCACCACCAGAAGATTGAGGTAAAGCCAACCGCCGCAAAGCTTGCAGCCGGGAAGCGACTGAGGCTGTACCGCCTTCAAACCGCCGAGACACCGGATCGGCATTCACACTGATTCGACAACGGGTGTGACCATTGTGTGGTAAGTCGAGTAATTCATCCACCGCATCGAACTTGGAAACCCAACGCAGATGTCCGTTCGTCCGCGTGCCAAAGTAGCGGATACATTCTGCAAGGCTGCCAGTTAAATGTTCAATGCCCAAGGGATCGGTGTAGCAGCTAACCTCAAAACTTGTGGCGTCGCTTCCTTCGTAAGCTGCTAGATTCTCCAATATTTGCGGCAAGTTCGCAAAGACGCGAATTACTGGTGGCCCTGATAAACTACCAGCTAAATAACAGTATTGACAGTGTGCTGGACAGCCTTCCGCGATGTGAAATTGCCAGTCAGCCGATGGAGGGATGGGGCTGAGTTTGAAGGAACTAGGCGGTGCGGTGACGACAGCGAGGGTACGCTTAGCAATGTTGTAGGTATCGCGATCGCTCTCGCCACGTAAACCAGTCAGGCGGTTTCGCGGCAACTCTTCGATAGGTAAATTGAGCGACTGGACGCGAGAAAGTATCTGCTGACCGTAAGGCTCATCTAAGGCAGAGGGTGTGAATAAAACTCGCTCCGGCATCCACAACCGAGTGGATGGCGCTTCTGGGAATGAAATGTTGTTTGCGATCGCGTGCATACTGTCAGATTCTGCGTATTGATCAATTTGGAGCTGAAGTCAGGGGCGATCGCGATCGCCGCTTCCCGATGACCTTAATTCTCTAAAACTTGGCGGATGCGTCGTTCCAACAGTTCCAGATCCAGACCGCCTTCATCACGGCTAATCCGACGCACCGTTGAGTTAACGTTGCTCAAATCCACCAATAAATCTTGGAGAATTTCTTGCTGTTGACGCGCTTGGGTGACTTCACGCGGTTCTTGCACCAAGTCACGAATGATAGTGTCTTCAGCCCGCGAGGCAACAATCGGGTCAGCTTCCCCCTGTAGATGAACGAAGGTTCGCCGCCCCGGTCCGCGCTCTTCCTCAATGGGGATAATTGCTGTCACCTGGTCGGAGCGCACGTATTTTCCGAATCCTAGATGGACTAAAACCGATGATTGTAGTTTCATTTAGAAGAATGTTTATTTTGTCCCTTACTTCTATTTTAAACGCCTAACAAAAGACCTGAGACCTAGAACTGGAGCGGGTTTTACTCCCTTAAGAGTAGTAGTATCCGGTGGCGAGCGCCCGACTTTTTGACCCGGCTATCATCGGTGCAAAATATCTGTTTACGGAAAAGATTTATCTGTACCATCGGGATTCCCGGCTGGTTAAATGTAATGCTTCACCTGCCTACGGGTAGCCTTGCCAAGTCAGATTTAGACCAATTAGCGGCTGAATGCGATCGCTACAGAAAGATTCGATTTTCTATGGGATATTATCTGCATAATCCTCTCGGAAATTAGAGAGTGCAAGATGATTAAAACTTTGTGGCAACCTCCCCGCCTGCGGACGCCTGAAGAGAACGAAAAAGAACGCCGCGCGACTTGGTTAGAACTCTTTTATGACTTGGTATTTGTGGCAGCGATCGCGGAAGTGGCGCATAATCTCAACGAACACGTCTCGCTGCTGGGTTTTTTGGGTTATATGCTGCTGTTTGTGCCGATTTGGTGGTCTTGGGTTGGGGCGACTTTTTACGCAAGTCGGTTCGATACTGACGACTTAGGACACCGACTGCTAACATTACTGCAAATGATTGCGATCGCAGTGCTGGCAGTAAACGTGCATTACGGCTTAGGAAAAACTTCCGACGGCTTTGCCCTTTCCTACGTAACTGTTCGATGTATTTTAATTTTCCAGTATCTAAGTGCTGGATACTTTGTGGTGGCAGCGCGGAAGTTGACAACTTGGTACGTGATAGGCTTTAGCATCGCCGCCGCCATCTGGCTAATCTCAATTTTTGTCCCAATTCCTTGGCGTTTTTGGCTTTGGGGATTGGGATTTTTGATTGACTTTGGCACACCTCTCACCGCCAGACAGTTGGCTGCCAAGGTGCCGCCGAGCTTTTCACACATCCCAGAACGTTTAGGCTTATTTACGATTATCGTGTTGGGTGAGGCGGTGATTGGCGTAGTCAAAGGCGTTTCTCAGCTGCAATGGGGTCTTGCATCTGCCACTGTGGCTGTGCTGGGGATGATAGTTGCTTTTAGCCTGTGGTGGATCTACTTTGACAGCGTGGATGGCTCACCTCTGCGGAGGATGGGAACTGGCAACCTGAACTTTGGTTTAATCTGGCTCTATTCCCATTTACCCCTCGCCATTGGCATTGCTGCTGCTGGTGTAGGTGTGGAACATATTGTCGTGTCCAGCAAAACGGCAGGAGCGTTACCCAGTAACGAACGATGGCTGATCTGCGGCGCTGTGACGATGTGTTTGATAGCCTTGGCGGTGATTCACCTGATTACCTGTACTTTAGGGACAAAGCGACATCGTAAGATTTTAGCCGCCTATCGTTTGGGTTCTGCGGCTTTTATTCTGGTGATTGCGATCGCGGGTGCGGCTTTGTCACCGATTACAGTCGTTAGTTTGGTAGCTTTAGCTTGTGCTGTGCAAGTGGTGCTGGGTTTCCTGATAACCCCTCACGTTCAGCCTGAGGCAAAGTGCTGATCGATACGATAAAGGTATTCAGCCAGCCTCAGGCTTGGGAAAGCGATCGCCCACTTTCCTCAAAATTGCGTGCGATCGCGAGAATTCCAACCTCTAACGCACTCGATAGTTTCTAGCTTCCTCCCTCTAAAGGGATGAAGCAGGAACCGCAGAAGAGGATGAGGCTGGCGCTACGGGCAAACAGCTTAACAATTTATCTTCGATTGCTGAAGGCAGGAACCGCAGAAGAGGATGAGGCTGGCGCTGCGGGCGATCGCTGCCCAATCGATGCCTGGAATATAGGATAATTCCCATATTTTCCTAAAGGTAAGAATTCCATCGTAAACTGCTGGTTTTTTAAAGGCAGCTTTACCTCTTCAGGCTTTTTCTCAGAGATTTGGCAGGAACGAGTGTAATAGCAGACATAAATAAACTTCTCTTTTTTCTGCTCAAGTAACGCCTCGCCCAAAGTTTGTAAATCCTGAGGTTCTTTCGTCAGGAAAAATACTTTTTCAAGTAGGGGTGCTTGGAGAACTTGAGCAACATATTGGTTGGACATCGCGACTACTGTTTCTGGTTGCGATCGCAAGAACTGAATAGCTGGGGAAATGCCTTGATAATTTTTACTGAGATAAGCTGTGCCGGAGTAGGTGTTTTTATAAACCCCAATGATAAAAAGCACCAAGAAAATAACCGTACCTATCTTTTTAATACTTCCTTTCGCCAACCTCCGGACAAATTCAAACTCTTTGATTGCGACCAAGCAAATTAGCGGTACCAAAACCAGCAAAAACCGAGGTCCCCATTGCTTGCCTCCTGCACCAGCCGGAACCATTACCGCAACCGCCACAGTAAATAAGAAACAGGTTGCATAGATAACCGTCATTCCCAAGCTTAGTTTTAGCTTTTGTCGGCTAAATAAACTCACTCCTAAATATAAAATTGCAAATAAGGTTAGGGGAAAATACTCAAACAAGCCAGAACTCATTTGATTAAAATTTGCCACCGCCACTAATAATCTATCGCTTAGGGAGAATTTCTCTACTATCTGAACGGAATGCATTCCTAGAGGATGCTTATAAATCAATGTATTCAGCACAAAGAAGATGGCAATCGTTAAAAATGTGCTGACAACAAAGAGTTCCTTTCTTCTCGCTAAAAACTGAACTTTTTTTAATTTTAAAAAAGATGCAGCATAAACCAGGACAGCCAAAAACGCGACAATGCCTAGAATTTCTTCTCTAAACCAAACAGATAAGCCAATAAATACCCCACTTAATACAGCATCCTTTTTAGACAACCCTTCTGTCCCCGGTATTAATAAAGTTGCCATTCCGTGAAAGCAAAGCGCTACAGCGAGGCTATGTTCCCAATACATCGCGCTATAGATAGATAAAGGGGAAGCAAAAATTAGGATTGCAAGCGCGATCGCTGTGCTAAAAGCGTTTAATTTCAACCGTCTGCAAGCAAAATAAAAACTTACCCATACAGCCCAAGTTGCAATCAAGGGAACGACGTATAATCCTCTATAGCCGAAAAGCGCTTGGAAAGGTGCGGTAACAAGGGGAAAAGTAAACGGAAAGGTGATGAAGTACTGCCCAAATCTGTTATAGACAAACGGTTCTTGAAACGGGTATAATCCACTTTGCCAAAGATTCCGAACCCAGTCTTCTACAGGTAAGTTCAGGTCAAAGCGAAACTGCCCGCTGCTAAATTGTTTCGCTAACAAAGCTTTAAGCCCAGCATCTCCACTAAAAAAGACATCGTTTGGGAGTTGCGATTGCAAAAACAGTGAAAATAAAACGCCCGCTAGAATAATGAGTAAGGGAAATCTATATTGGTTGATTTTAGCCTTACTATCAAAATCGCTAGGATTGGATGTAACATCTCTCCACGTTTTTGACATATAATTTCTCATTTTTTTATTTCCTCAATTTACAAGCATTAATATTAAATACAAGATTCACAACCGGCTCTCGTTTGGGTAAAGATTCCTTCCCATAATTTTTACCAACTATCCCTTTACTTGGGTATTGTAAAAATTGGCTACTTACGTAAGGTCGGGCAATCCTCAAAATAGGTTCGCTATATTTTACGCAATTAGACTGAAATTCTACGACAAAGAATAGGCTATCTTTACTAAATCTTCAAATAATGGCTATTTTTCACCTGAAGTTGTAAAGATTAGGTGAACTGAGGTCTAAACTATACAGAAATGAAATAAAGGCTGAGCCACTATGGTCGCAACTAATAAAACTAAGTAGAATCTGTAAATTTAGAAACAGTTTTCATCGATAGTCTTCCTAACAAACCGATAATTTAACTAAACTGCCCTCCGGATGCATAGAGAGATAAATTTTGATTCAATGCTTGTAAGCAATTTCCTGACACAATAGCTAACTCTTTCTCCAGCCGATTTGCTACTGCGCTTATGGGTGTCCGATTATAAATAATTTCTATTTCATACCATTAAATTGCTCGGTATTTCCCTAAGATTGCTCATTCTAGAAAACAACCTAGAGGCTTTGTGAAAAATTAGGCACAATTTTGAGTTTAGAGCGAATTTCGCTAACCGATAAACCCGTGAAACTGACTGCTGGCGCTACTAGCGAACTCCCAGAAAAAACATTTACTGCCAAAATTGAGAAGAGTGACCTACTTTACCGGGAAGTGCTGTGACGACTAAAACTGTTGATGCCATTCTTGAGGGTGCCCTGGCAGGTGGCGATTTGTCACAAGAAGAGGGAGTTGTACTATTAAAGCAAACCGATCCAGATGTCCAGTCAGCGATTCGGGAAACAGCTGATAAGCTGCGACTCAGGCAAGCGGGTGAGACTGTCACCTACGTAATCAATCGCAATATTAACTTCACCAATATCTGCGAACAGCACTGTAGTTTCTGCGCCTTTCGCCGGGATGAAGACGAAGAAGGCGCATTTTGGTTAGAGAGTCCCCAAATTTTGGAAAAAGCGGCTGATGGAGTCCGGCGGGGGGCAACTGAGATTTGTATGCAGGGGGGACTCCATCTTGGGGCAAAAATTAATGGTGCTTCTTTGCCTTATTACCTGCAACTGGTGAAGACAATCAAAGAGGAATTTCCCCAACTGCACCTGCACGCCTTCTCCCCCCAGGAAGTGCAATTTATTGCCAGGGAAGATGGTCTTAGCTACGAGTCGGTGATTGCGGCGCTGCGAGATGCCGGTGTTGGCTCAATGCCGGGAACTGCGGCGGAAGTTTTGAACGATGAAGTGCGGCGCGTCCTTTGTCCGGAAAAGCTGGATACCGCAACTTGGCTGGAAATTGTGGGAACAGCACACAAGTTGGGAATGCCAACCACTAGCACCATGCTTTCCGGTCATATTGAGACCCCAGAACAGCAGATGCAGCATTTAGACAAGTTGCGATCGCTCCAACAAACTGCTGTTACCCAAGGATATCCTGCCCGGATTAGCGAATTTATCCTATTACCTTTCGTCGGTCAAGAAGCCCCCAAACCCCTGCGTCGTCGAGTGGGGAGAGATCAACCGATTCTAGAAGACGCCCTGTTGCTGACTGCTGTGGCGCGAATTTTCTTAGGAAATTGGATTCCCAACCATCAACCCAGCTGGGTGAAACTTGGTCTCGCAGGTGCGGTGGAAGCCCTGAAATGGGGCTGCAATGACATCGGCGGCACCTTAA
>NZ_JAMPJZ010000083.1:0-21665 GCF_039961835.1 Trichocoleus sp. ST-U1 | reverse complement strand
CTTACAGTTTACACTGGGCTGCAATGCAACGGGCAAAATCACGCGGTTGCACTTTCTATGATTTCTATGGTTTTACTCACGATCCTAATCATAGCTATGCAAAATTTTCCCGGTTTAAAAGTCAGTTTGGTGGCGTACCAGTAAAAACTATCGGTGCTCATGATTACTTTTTTTATGACCAACTAGCAGATACAATAATTGGCTTATTACAACACTTAAAAATATCGAATTAATTGAATATCAAAGAAATATTGAGAAGGAGTTAAGTAGTGGAACAAGTTAGTCAACTAGGATTTATTCTTCTAGAGCTAGTCGTAGGCTTTGGGTTGTTCTGGCTGGGACAACTCGCTTACCAAAAACTATTTCGTCGCATGGAATTAAACTTGGAACTATTTGTTAAAGATAATCCAGCCGTAGCGATCGCTCTTGTCGGATACTACCTCGGTATCGTCATTGCGCTGGGTGGTGTTTTAGGACAACCTTCAGGCAATTGGCAGGACAAATTACTCAATTTGGTAAGCTATGGCGCAACAGTCATTTTATTCATGTTGGCTGGCGCTTGGGTAGGCGATCGCTTAATTTTGCGTTGCTTTGATTGTAAGCGCGAAATTCTTGAAGAACGGAACACAGGCGCTGCTGCTGTAGAATTTGGCAATCACATCGCTAATGGACTCATTCTCAGCGCCGCACTCGGCGGGGAAAGTGGCACTTGGCTGGTAGGGTTTGTCTGCTGGATCGTTGGCTTAGGCGTACTCGTTTTGGTGAGCGTTCTCTATCCTCGTGTCACTAAATACAATGTATTTGGAGAGATTGAAAGGCGCAATAATCCTGCTGCTGGTGTGGCGTTAGCGGGCTTACTTATTGCCACAGGTAATATCGTGCGCGTAGCATTTGCCGCCGAGTTTCAAAATTGGGTAATTAGTTTTACTCAATATGGTTTAACACTCCTATTTTGCTTAGCCTCACTGATTGTAATTCGCTGGGTAGCAGATTTAATTTTAGTGCCAGGAGTAAAAATATCAGACGAAATTGCACGTCAACAAATCCCGAACTTGGGTGCTGGACTAATTGAAGCTTTTGCTTATATTGCGGCTTCATTTTTAATCGCTTGGGCTGTTTAAATTAACCAGTAACGCAGAAATATTTCCACTGCTCATTATTGGAATTGTCGCCAATCTCCAAAGTAAGTAATTCAGCAAGAGTTTTTGCTTTTTCGTAATTATCCTGCTGATAATCACACACATGGATATCAACGGTAACTTTCCCTTCTTCAGGCCAAAAATGCAAGGCAACGTGAGATTCTTCCAGTAAAAGAACTGCTGATACTCCCTGTGGTTGAAAAGTAAAAGAAAGCTGACCAACGGGAGTTAGATGGGCATCTTGAGCCGCACTTTTTAATGAATCTAAGAAATCGGCTTCTGTCCAACCAAAAATAGATGGAGAAGCGATGAGAATCGCTGAAAAATGATGGGATCTAAGCACCGCTTGTCCTTTTAGCCAGCACCTTGAACAAAGTCAAATAAAGCGTGAGCCATCTGCAATTTACTACAGGGTTCAATCTCTACTTTGCGCCCTTGATTGTCAAGAAATACGGCTTGGTTGTTGTCGCTGCCAAAACCAGCATCGGCTTGATCGATAGGATTGGCAACAATGGCATCCAAATTTTTCTTCTGCAACTTCTCCAAGGCTGGCGTTACAATATCCCCAGTCTGGGCGGCAAATCCAATTAACTTTTGATGCGGCTGTTTGAGACTCGCCAATTCTGCCACGATATCGGGTACAGATTCTAGAGGTAAGGCAGCGGGAAGCGATCGCTTCGGCAATTTCTGGGTACTATACTCGGCGGGTTTCACATCTGCCACCGCCGCCGACATCACAATCAAATCGGCATCGGGAAAACACTCTAACATCGCCTGCTGCATCTGCTGGGCGCTCATCACACTAATCAATTGCACTTTTTGTAGAGAGGCGATTAATGGCGTCTCCATTGGCCCATGCACCAGCGTCACAGATGCGCCGCGATGCAGTGCAGCTTGTGCCAATGCGAATCCCATTTTGCCAGTCGAAGGATTGCCGATGAAGCGCACCGGATCGAGATGCTCTCGCGTTCCTCCAGCACTAATTAAAACTCGTTTCCCGGCTAAATCTCGCTTCCCGCCAGTGTGCAATAGAGATGTAATTTGCGGCAAAATTTCAGCAGGCTCTGCCATACGTCCAGCACCAACGCGATCGCAAGCTAACAGTCCAGCACCGGGACCAACACTGTGATAGCGTTTATCTGCGAATACCTGTTGCCAATTGCGTTGCACTGCCACCTGTTCCCACATATCCGTATTCATTGCCGGTGCTAACAGCACTGGACAAGTTGAAGCGAGGACGGTATTCGTGAGCAGATTGTCAGCGAAACCATAAGCTAACTTGCCTAAGGTATTCGCAGTGAGAGGAGCAATAACAAAAACCTCTGCCCATTCTCCCAACTCAATATGCAAAGGGCGTCCGCGTGTCGGCTGCCAGAAATTTTCGTCTGTATAAGCAGGATGACGGGACAGCGTTGCTACGGTTAGCGGAGTGATAAATGCTTGAGCCGAATCCGTGAGAATCGCCCGAACTTCCACCCCAGTCTTTGCAAGCGCCGAAATTACCTCACAAACTTTATAGGCGGCGATACCGCCGCCTATCCCTATGAGAACTCGTCTGCCACTTTGCATTTAAGCTTCATCGAAGGGTTGAAAATCCAGTAGGTAGAGGTAGGGTTCAACTAAATCTGGACGTTGAAAAGCGATCGCTCTGAGCAAATGCCAATCATCCAATCCTTCAAAAGGATTGGTGTAATTATCTTGCTCTAGCCGTACAGCCAGCTGTTCCACTTCAGTTGCCGTTACAGCAGAAATATCCCGGTTGGAAATGCTAACAGTTGTCATTGACCGCGCCTCCCTCAATCTGCATCTGTGCCATGTATTATACAGATGCAACAAACCATTTTATCTTAACGCCATTACTGGCGATCGCTTAATATAAAAAACGTCAAGTTAGCGGGTCTACTAGCTTTAAACCGGAGATTTCACCGAGTGGGAATGGGGAATGGAAGGGAAGACTCAACACCCACTACCCATTTCACTCTGACGACTGCTATTAGCGGCTAGCGCCGATCAGATATTTGCCTTGACAAACTTCCGCATCACTTCTAAAGCTGCCGGTTGAACCTCATGCCCCATATCAAATTCCTGGTATTGTACCGATATTCCTAGTGCTGTTAAAGCGTCCCGTGCCTTCTGGGCAGCACTCAGCGGCACCACAGAATCTTGTCTCCCATGCAAAATTAATACAGGTGGATAAGTCGCATCAGGTTTTGGAGAGAGAGGATGCAAATAGCCGCTCAACACGACTAAACCCGCTAAAGGTAAATTCAATCCTACATCCAGCGTCATTGCTCCGCCTTGAGAAAATCCACACAAAATTGTGCGTGAAAGAGGGACGCCGGTAGAACTTTCTAAAGATTTGAGCCACTCAGTTAGCATTTGCTGACTTTTGACTAAATCCGCAGACTGCGAACCTCCTGGCTTTCCAAATTCGTACCACATTCGCCCCCCCGCTACATAGGGATTTGTAAAAGGGGCATCGGGCACCAAAAACTGATACTCCGGTAAATTCAAAAATGGGGCTAAGGATGCCAACTGTTGGGCATTCCCTCCAAAGCCATGCAATACGACAATCAACCCAGCGGGCTGTTGATTCGTTGCCGATGGAACCGAAATTACTGAGAGAGACAGAAGCTTACTCCTAACAAATGCGACTCACCAATCAGAGATGCTGGCAAAGCTCTCATCTTTTAGGATAATGTGGCGATCGCAATCCAGGCTAATCGATCCCTGTTGCTGTAGCTTGCTGAGCAATCGCGTGATTGTCACGCGG
Organism: Trichocoleus sp. ST-U1; assembly: GCF_039961835.1. Lineage (NCBI taxonomy): Bacteria > Bacillati > Cyanobacteriota > Cyanophyceae > Leptolyngbyales > Trichocoleusaceae > Trichocoleus > Trichocoleus sp. ST-U1. Next base: position 17,753 of record NZ_JAMPJZ010000083.1, on the reverse strand, counting down.
GTGGTACCGATGGCACTGGCGATATGTTGATGGGTGAGGCGTGCCCCCAGACGAGTTCCACCCGCCACAGGTTGACCGATTTCTTTTTTTAACAGCAACAACAGTCGCTGCAAGCGATCTTCGACCCGTCGCTGTCCGACAATGGCTAAAAGTGCCTCTGCTTGCCGCATCCGTCGTCCCATTTGCGGCAAAATCATCTGAGATAGACGTGGGGAAGCTTCAATTTCTGTGACTGAAAACCATCTTAAGTAGACATCACAGAGCGCCGTTGCCTGATAGGCTTGCAGCAAGGTCATCCAAAGACCAAAGAATGTTGCAGTTCCTGCCCAACCCAGCAACACTTCTTCACCATTCGGGCAAAGGGTACTCAGCTGCACCAAACCTCGATCGATCTGCCAAATGCCCTGTGGCACGAGGGGAATTAGGTCTCCCTTGGCATAAAAATGCAAACGACGCCCTTCATTGGGATCGTATTGCTCGATTGCTAGAACTGCTTTGGAAGTTGGAGGCATGGCTGTAATTATTTCCAGCTATGAAAATTTGGCGATGGATAGCCACTGCCACTGTAACCCCCAAAGGTAAAGGATAAGTAATCTTTTGATTACTAAAGGCTTAAAAAACAGTGTGCGAATCCTTTTAGATGGTGCCATCGCACCTTTGAAGGGTAAAGGCGATCGCATCTAAATTGTTCCAGATTCACCCTAAAAATAAAGAGACTGGCTATCAATCGCCAGTCTCAGTTTAATATTCCAAGGGAAAGGATCGGTAATCCAAAAGCTAAGAATCCATCAGCAATCGGTCAAAAACTCATCGCCGATCGCTGATTACCCTTAAATTTTGGTGCCGCAATCCGGACAGAAGTTGTTGCTGGCGATGTTTTTCGCACCGCAACCGCTGCAATATACTAGCTCTGTCGCTTTTTCCAACTTGCGGCGTTCTGGCAAGCCAATCATTTGAGCGTTACTCTTGCCAGGAGCCACCATTGGGTAACAGTTTTCGTCCCGTTTAACTTGGGCTTCCAGCAAAACGGGGCCGTTGTGAGCCAACATTTCGGCGATCGCATCTTTCAGTTCCGAGCGATCGCGGATCGACATTCCTTTAATCCCGAATGCCTTTGCCAGCATCACAAAATCCGGCATCCCCACTTCCATATTTGAGGACGAGTAACGCTCTCCGTAGAACGCCTCTTGCCACTGACGCACCATTCCCTGCCAGCCATTATTGATAATAACAGTCTTGACATTTATGCCGTATTGTGCCAGTGTGCCCAGTTCCTGTAAATTCATCTGGAAACTGGCATCGCCGCTAATACAAATCACCTGTTCGTTTGGCAGCGCTACCTTAGCACCCATCGCCGCTGGCATCCCGTACCCCATCGTGCCTAAACCGGCACTAGAAATCCACCGACGCGGCCCATTTTTGAGAAATTGCGCCGCCCACATTTGGTGCTGACCTACGTCTGTCGTGTAGTAGGCTTGGGGAGCTTGATTCGCTAGTTCTGAAATCACCTCTTGCGGTGCCAGACTATCGGGGTATTGGGGCACCACGAGGGGATAGTCTTCCCGCCAGCGATTAATGCGTTCCAGCCATGCTTTCGTTTGATTTGGCTCAAAAGCCGCGTTGGTTTCCTGACATCGGCGCAGCAAGTCAATCAACACGTTCCGCACATCGCCGACAATGGGAACTTCCGGAGCGCGATTTTTTCCGACTTCTGCGGGGTCAATGTCAATATGAATGACCTTGGCGTGAGAAGCAAATTCATCCAACTTACCCGCCACTCGGTCATCAAATCTAGCTCCCACCGCAATCAGCAAGTCACACTCGCTCACTGAAAAGTTAGCGTAGGCGGTGCCGTGCATCCCCAACATTCCCAGTGAGAGGGGATGGTTCTCGTCAAAGGCACCAATTCCCATCAGCGTCGTTGTTACGGGGATTTGGAAGAGTTCCGCCAGTTCCTGAATTTCTGCATGGGCACCAGATGTAATCGCGCCTCCCCCCACATACAGCAACGGCTGCCGTGCTTGCCGAAGTAAGGTACACGCTGCATTGATCTGACGAGGATTGCCCTTCACTGTAGGACGATATCCCGGCAATCTCACCGTATCCGGCTCCACCGGCACATAGTCAAATTCCGCTAATGCCACATCTTTGGGCACATCAATCAACACGGGTCCCGGACGTCCCGTACTGGCGATGTGGAACGCTTCTGCCACAATCCGCGCCATGTCTTCGGGATCGCGCACAACATAGGAGTGTTTCACAATCGGCAGCGTAATTCCGAAAATATCGGTTTCCTGAAACGCATCGCTGCCAATCGCGTTAAGAGCCACCTGCCCCGTGACTACCACCATTGGAATCGAGTCCATGTGGGCTGTTGCAATGCCTGTCACTAGGTTCGTTGCCCCAGGGCCAGACGTGGCAAAACAGACACCTACCTTGCCAGTGGCACGAGCATAACCATCCGCCGCGTGAGCCGCGCCTTGCTCGTGTCTTGCCAGAATGTGATGAATCCCGCCATCCGTTTGTGCCCGATACAGTTCATCGTATATCGGCAGAATTGCACCACCCGGATAGCCAAAAATATGTTCAACACCGTGACGCTTCAGACTGTCAATCAGGGCAAAGGCACCTGTTCTGCGGCTGCTCATTTGACGTATTGATTCTTTTTCCGAGACGCTTTGCGATCGCACCATGAAACCTCTCACTATAGCTACGTTCTTTTTTAAGATTTCTATCTAATTCAGCATTAGAAATAGGGGTTTAATTCTTAAGTCTAATCCTGATATCAATTCCTGTCGAGGGATTAACCCCCCAAAAACTCGCGAGTGTTTATTTTCTGTGACTTTAAGGTTTATTGTTTCGGTTCACGCCGCCAAGAAGGAGGTGCGCCAAGGATACTGGCTAAGGGCGGCTGACTTAATGAACGCGCCTTCAATCGGGTTGTAACGCTGAGCGCGTCCCCTTACCCAGCACAAGGCAAAGGCGTTTCTAGGAAGGATTGGCTACGAGATGTTACTCCTCAGTCCTCCTTTCAAACTAGATGACATCTTCCAAAACATTACGGGTACTGAGCCACGCCCAGACCCCAACGATATTCACGATAATGCTCATTCCCAAAAGAACGCCTCGCAAACCAAATTGATCCGTAAGTGGGCCAGCGATCGCTAGCGGCGCACTCAGTGCAATATTGACAGCATTATTCTGAAACCCAAAGACTTTGCCGCGCATATTTTCTGGGGTTGAGGCTTGAATCAGAGTTTGCATGGGTACGCCAATGAGCGAGGCACCCAGCCCCAACAGCGCACTTAATCCTAAGCCCATCCAGAGATTTGTCGTCAACGTAAACACACCCAACACAAAGCCCATACTCAAAAAACCCAATAGAGGCAAAGGCTTGTGGTGGAAGCGATCGCCCCAATGCCCCAACACCCCCGCACCAAAGACCATACCCACCCCAGCAGCGGATAATAAAAAGCTAAATTGACCCGGCTCATTGAGACCAATTTCCTTTGCCAGCTCAATTGCCAGTACAGTTAAAGCCGCAAACACCGAATATAGAATCGTCAGTTGTACCATCGCAGTCCGAACCAGGCGTTTTTTCCATAAATAACGGAAGCCTTCCTTAAGATCATTCCAAGGATGAACTGCGATCGACTCAATCGGAATCGGAGCTTCTACGACTTTCACTAACTGGCTGAGACCAGCAGCCAACAGGTACAGAAGCGCCACCAAGAATTCTTGACCATAGGTTCCCCCCCAAGTTCCGGCTAGACTCAACAGCGGCTCGCCCACAGAGAAACCGACAATCAGAGACCCCATCATGGTGGTTGTAAACAGCGCGTTTGCTGTCATTAAATTTTCGCGCTTGACCAATAGGGGAATCGCCGCCTGCTCTGCTGGGGCAAAAAATTGCGTAACTGTCGAGAGCAAAAACGTAATTACTAAGAGAACTAAAAACTGCTTTGGCAATATCGGAAGCAATAGTATCAATAAAGCGCGAATCCAATCAGAAGCCACCATAATTTGCTTCTTTGGAAAGCGATCTACAAAAATACCGGCAGCTGAGCCAAAGAAGATTGCAGGTAGTGTGAAAGCTACCATGATGGCAGAACGCATAGAATTTGCCCCCATCAGCGACGTCTGATAGTTTTCCAGCAACGCAATCAACAAAATGAAGAAGACCTTGTCTGCTACCTGAGACACGATCTGCCCTACCCAAAGAATGAGAAAAGGCCGATTCTTCATCAGAGCGCGAAAGCCACTACCAGAAGCCGGAGGTTCAGCTGGAAACATAAGAAGAGTTCAGGAGCCTCTTGAGTACATCTTTAAGTGTGCGCTGGCGAGAGTCACTTGTGCCAGTCGAGTAGCCACTTTTTGTCAAAGTTCTTAAAAGCCACATCTGCCATAATCGCTATCCCACTCTATATGCTAAGAAGCATCCAGTCTCGTAAAGATTCCAAAACCCATGACTTTTCCCGCATCCGTAGCGGTTAGAACCCCTGTATAGCTGTTGTTTTTACCTTGTGTATAAACCGCAATGCTTCGCAGAAAATTGTCACTCTTTAAATTACGAAATCATTCCCTTGACAAATTTCATATTGTTTTCCTTGATGGCGAATGCCTGAAGCCCGATCCTGTGCTAAGTTAATCACTGAGAATTTAATTCGGCTAAGTGAGTTGGTTGTCTACGTTGACAGGCGTCTCTCCGAATCTAAGTCTCTACACCATCTGCAGAAAGCGAGATACTTCCATGTCAATCTATGTAGGCAACCTATCCTACGACGTCACCCAAGAAGACCTCAGCCAAGTTTTTGCCGAATACGGAACTGTTAAGCGGGTTCAGCTACCCACTGACCGCGAGACAGGCCGCCCACGGGGTTTCGGTTTTGTAGAAATGGAAACTGAAGCTGAAGAAACGGCTGCCATTGAAGCTCTAGATGGAGCGGAGTGGATGGGTCGAGATTTGAAAGTTAACAAAGCCAAACCTCGTGAAGATAGAGGACCCTCTGGCGGCGGTGGTAATCGCAGACCCAGTAGCGGTGGCTTTTCTCGGCGCTACTAAGTTTTAAGACAAAAACATTAACAAGTCTAGTCTCCAGCAGATTGACACTTCCACTGCTCCACGCTGTTTTTACTTTCTATATATAGAATGGGCGTTCTAGCAGTGGATTTTTATTTAAAAATGCTGACATTTCTAAAATCCTGAATTGTTAACCTTCCTTTACATTTTTGTTGGCATCAGGTATTAAGTAGTGCTGATTCAATAAAATTTTGACGGGTTTTAGAAACTTTTTAGTCGCAAATTCCCTACTCCTTTAATTAAGATTGACAGAGCCGTAAGGGGGAAAAGCTAATTAAATACATTGCTCCCAACCCCAAGACCTAGTCAGTAAGTAGGATTAATTATTTGTGGGATGGGCTAAGCGATCGCGTCACCCCTGTAAGTGTTGGGCTTGCTAGGTCAATCCCACCTCCAAAAATCTTCAATTGAATTACATTCGCTTACTTACCCAGCCGTTAATTCAGTCAGTCAGGACGGGGGGGTAATTCAGAGGGCGAGAGCGAACCTGGTTCGCTGGGGGTTGGTACGGTAGCAGGATTGGCAGGAGTACCAGCGGCAGGAGTAGCAGTGGCAGTACCGGCAGCAGGAGTACCGGCAGCAGGGGCACCCGTGCCAGAAGCCTCTGGGGTACCAGGGGCAGAGGTTGCGGCGGGGGCACCCGCTGCTCCGGGAGGGGGCGCTGGGGGCAGCGGCGGTGGGACGATTGGAGCCGGGGCTAAGGTAGGTGGAGCGGGGACTAAGGTAGGTAGAGCCGGGGCTAAGGCAGCAGGTGGCGGTGGGGGTGGCGGTTCAAAAGTTTCAATGGTAACCGCTCTGCTAATTTGTTCGCCAGCTCCATTGGTGACTTGCAGCGTAATCGTTTCACTACCCGGTTTCTGACTGAGAGTGTAGGGGATACTGCCCTGAACGGGAACCGTACCGGGTGCCGGAAGCAGCTCAACTTTAATATTGCTGCCGCCTTCTACTTTCCAAGATATTTTAAGAATTTCACCAGGTTTTACCTGATTGACTGGAACAATATATTTGGGTAAAGCTTCTTGATTGTTGATTTTAAAATTAACAATTCTCGAAGGTTGGGCTGTAATTTTAATCGCATCCGTCTTCTTGGAATCTGATGGTTCCTGTTGTCCTGTATTGGGAACGACCATCATTTCAAAGATGTAGTCTCCTGGTTTGCGGGCATCTGTAGGCACATTTTTACAGATTAGCGCTGCTTCGGCAGTACAGTATTTTGCCAAACCCTTTGCAACACCTTTGCTGAAGTCAAACCGCTTCAATACACTATTTACCGTACCGTCAGGCGAGCGCCCGATCAACTGCAACTCTTTGATCTGCTCTGGATTCACGACTCTCCAATTGAGGTGAATTTTATTGGCATTGGTGGGCTTACCAGGGACTTCTGCATAAATCGGTCTTGTAGAGGAAAACTCGATAATTTTTGGGGGAGGCTCCGGTTCAATTTTGATCGGACTGGTCTTCAGCGTATCCGATGCGACATCTTTTCCTTTTTTGGAGAAGACTTTCAGTTCAAAAACATAGTCACCGGCTTTGCGGGCATCTGTCCGCACATTTTTGCAGATTAAAACCTGACGAATCGCGCAAAATGACTTGAGTTGCTCTGGAACACCCTGGCGGAAATCGTAAGAAATGGGTTCAACGGTAGCTGTACCGTCAGGCGATTGCCCGGTGAGCAAGAGCGACTGAATCTGATTTGGGTGGCGAATTTGCCAACTCAGACGAATTAAGTCATCTTCAGATGCTTGATAGAGAGCATCTGAAGAGCTAAATTGAAGAATTTTTGGCGACGGCTTTGGCTTAAAGAAGATCAACCAAATCAGGAAAGCGATCGCTACCAGAATTCCTAAAGAAAGCAGTAGTACCAACAGGAACTGCCACCAAGGACGGGGTTCCCAATACAACGTCCCTTGTGGGGCATCATTAATTAAGGGCAACTGCTGCGTATCTTCAACTTCAACGCCGAAGCCGATCAACCTCCCTCCCCCATACAGAGGGCGACGCCACCACTTGAGCGGTTTTACCTGAACTTCGGCGATGGCTAAGGAAAAAGGCGCTATCCGTATCAAGGAAGGCGAGACCGTGTAAGAACACACATCCTCCTCATCCAAACTTTTGGCTCGCAGGATAACCTCGCGCGAGGTGTTGCCCCCATTGTTTAATCTGAGTTCGTACAATCCGGATAGGCGTCTCACCTTACCGACCAGGGTGCGGAATTCTACGGTCAGAAGGTAAGTCGGGAGAATTTCTAGGTAAATGACATCCAGCAATACCAAGTCTGGATTGTTAACAGAATATAAGCGAACGGTAGGATAGTAAGTTCCTGCCAGCGCGTCCATTGGCGGGTTTAACACCAGCAGAATTTGCCCAGTATCTCCGGGGTTGAGGTCTAATCCTGTCGTCGTTGTCACCAGTCCCGGCGACTCTAGCCCTTCCGGATAACGCACGCTAAACCATTTCTCGTCCAAATCCGGGCACATCAGCCGAAACCGATCGACTCTGGCAGAGCGGTTGTGTACGTTCACCACAACTTGCAACAGCGAACCGGGTTGGAGACGAGCCGGAACCGCAGAACTGGTGATTGGCTGAAGACTAAAGGTAGGATCGCTAACCCGAATGGCAGTCTCAATCGGCGGTAAAACCTGAAGTCGCGCTTGATGGCGGATCGGGGTATCTTCCGGGTAGTGCTGCGGCGCATCGACGACCAACAGGTAGGGGTAGGTGCCCGGTTTCGTCTCGACTGGCACCTGAAACTGAAAGATGACCTCGCTGGTAGAGTTGGAACCTAACGCCAGTCGCTGATGGGGAGAAGTACACCACTGACGGAGCGGTTGGGATACTTCATCGATAAAAATATCAATTAAGGCGCTTTGATTGCCCTTGTTGCTGACCGTGATGCAGAGATCGAAGGTCGCTCCGGCGACGAGGGCGTAGTCTCCGGAAGGATTGAGGATCACCGCGAGGGGATTACCGGGAGCCAGCGCTTGGTGGATGGTTTTAGGTAACTGCTGAGCGCCTCGTTTGGCAGCAAGACGCATCCGATAGCGTAATTCGCCTGCTACTTCCGTCTCCTGTACAAAGCCTTGAGCAACCAGATCGTCCAACAGCGCGATCGCTACGTCTTCCCCTGAGCCTGTACGATCTGCCACCTCAGCCAGACTAACTTCGGATTTTTTACGCATCATCCATTGCACGATCTGTCGCTGGGACTCAGGCAGCGTCAGGACATCGACCATGGTGAGACCACCGGCTTTTTCATCCTGTCTCTCTAAGGAACCAGCATCGAACGGTTGTCTCGTTGTCATTGTTTCCCTCCCCAGAAATAAGGACTGAGGAGACGCGATAAATCGGCGTCTCTACACGGCTGAAAACTCAGTGAGGCTTCTCGCTCAGTTCTCCGTTTTTTCACCTCAGTTTTGTTGGTCGCACTGTAGTTGGGGTAGCCGATCCGCACGTTTTAACCTCACTTCAGTATCGTCACTACCACTCAGCACAAAGATAGAGTTTCCGACCGTCTTAATATCTACACTATTAATATGCCAAGACTGACCAAACGAGCCATCGATTTTTCTGCCTTTTAACTGAGAATCCCGCTTACCTTCAGCAGTCAGAGGCCAAAGCATCACTCGTCCGTCATCCCCTCCACTCACCAAGTAGCAACCATTTGCGCTCAATGCTACCGAGCGAACTGACTTGCCGCCATGACCATCCGACCATTCATCCAAAACTTCACAAGGTCCCTGCTCGGCAAGACATTTTTGCATATTCCATAAGGTAATGTACCCCTGGTTATCAGCAGTGACTAAAAGATTCGGCTTGTATTCAGCACTATCCAAGCTGACGATGTAATCTTCCTGACCTCCTTGGCGAGGATAGGATACGCGCCCCCACTTGTCTTTTGCCAAATTCCAGACGACAAATTGGTTGAAGCGTCCTGCGATCGCTAGGTTTTTATCCGCTTTTCCCACCAATGCCAGAGCATTCACGACAAAATCAAATTTCTTCCCTCGCAGCGGTTGATTGGTAGCGTTAGGATTGTCGAGGTCGCGTTCCACATCCCACACTGCAACTAAGCCACTCCCGTGACCGCTTAATAGATAACGCGAGTCTTTGGTGAATTCTAGAGCTAAAACCCGATCGTCCTTTTGAAAAGAGAAAGAATTTATCGGTTGCTTTCTTTCTCCCGATACATTCCATAGCTGGATCTCTCCATTCTCCAGGCCTGCGGCAACCACATCATTGTCTACTGGTTTATAGCGGATGACCCGCACAGCTTTACCCGCCTTTCCCACAACTCCCATTTGTTGATTAAGCAAGGGATTCAGAAAGCCTGAAGTGCGCCATCTAATTGCGGTTTGGTCATTCGAGCCAGTAATGAGTTGCTCTCCGAGTCCATTAAATTGCACCGACGTGACAGAAGCTTTGTGTCCCCAAAATGGGTTGTAAGGGTTTAGCCACGACAGCGCCCAGAGCAAGAAAAGCAGCAAGATTAATCCAGTTAACTGCATCCAGATAGGGAGAACTGGCCGGACAAGCAGTTTCAAGATTTGGGTGTCATTTCGGACATCTAAGCGCTCATCCGACACAATCGCCTTAACTTCCAAAAGAAATCTTTGAACTGAACCCAACCAGCGCCGCTTCCTCGTACAGACTAGCTGTAATTGAGTCGTCTCACCTGGCTTCAGGTCTGCCACTTCAGGGATGATCTGCAAATGGAATCTCCGCCGATCTTCCGCATTGACTTCGCAACTCACTTGCTGCGTTAGATTGCTGGCGTTCTCAAAATTGAGGTTGTAAGTTGCGGAGTTAGACTTCCATCTCGGCAGCCAATTCCGCGATGGAGGGATTTGCTGTAAGGCTGGGGTGCAACTGAAATCTATAAATCCCGCAGCAACAACCTTAATGGCTCCTGCATTCTTTGATGGAGGACCATTGTGCTGAGTACATTCAACGGAAAAAGGGTATACCTGGCTGGGAGCAAGGGTGGCAATGGGTATTTGGCATAAGAAACTTGTTTCTACCTTGCTACCGGGTGCAACTTGCAGCCGTCGTTCGGCACTCTCGGCTAGCCAAGTCGGCTCTATGCCCGCAAAATGTAGCACGACGTTGGTGGACAGTTGGCTGGGATTGTATACCCAGACTGGTATTTCGATCAAATCTGTCGGATGAACAACAAATTCTCGGACTGGCAGCTCAACCTGCATGGGGATAGAGCCAGTTCCCTGCTCAATGGATATCCTCAAAAGTTGTCTTTCTTCTTCCCGCAGTTCCATTGAGAAGATGCGGACGGTGATATTCATTTTGCCGACAAACCCAGGAACGGGCGTGTCAGTAATCGCTACATAAAACTTTGTACTATCTCCAGGGGGTGTTTTGGCGCTAATTCCTGGAGATAGTTTATACCAGGAATTAGCTAAACTAGAGTCAGCACCAGCGGCTAGTAGTTCTACTTGAAAAGTTGCAAATTGATTGCTTTCATTCGTAACTGTTACTTCAAAGGCAGCGGGTATCCCTCCCGGTTTGTATCGAAGTAGCTGGGTGGATAATTTAGCGTAGATTAAACTTTTATTTACCATCGAAAATATACCTTTTTAGCGATAGCAGTCTTATTTGATTGAGGAGAGCTACCTTTTTTATGAACCGAGAAGACACGAATAGCGCTAAGGAAGAAGGAAACAAGAGAGAATTTTATGAGTTCATTAGAATTACTTTAGTACCTAGATATCTAAATAACTGTTAGCCGTTGCTAGCAAAAAATAAGAACATCGGAAAGATGCCTAGTTTGTGTTTGAAGTGGAGAATCTTTTAAAATTGTAGTTTGTCAAAAATCACTTGTTTGACAGACGGTTTAGCAACGGTTGACACAGGATTGTCTGCCCTTAATAATTGGGTGAGTTGCCGCTTGCGCCATGCGAAATGCAGAAGGTTTATTCCTAATTCTTGGGCGGTACGAATCGTTTCTCGCGGTAGTAAAAGCTTGTCATCTAATCCCCATGCTGCTGAGAGATTGCCAACGACTAAGATAATTCCTCCTCCATAGCCGAGTTGAATGGGCTGTTGATTTAAACTAGGTAAGGCTGCAAACAAGAAAGGCTGTGTCCGCAAGGGATGATTTCGGCTCAAGCGTTTGATATCCTCTAAAGGAGTTCCGAGTTGTTGAGCGATCGCCATGATGCTCTCAATCAGCTCTATGGCATCAGTAGCAGCATCAACTAGCAGAACACCCCCTGTCTCTAAATAATTTTTGAGGGCTTCAAATTCTCGATCGTTGAGAGAGAGTGCTTGACGACCTGTAAAGTAAAGCAGGTCATAGCCTAAAGCGGCAAGCGGCAAAGACTTTTCGGCACCCAAAAAGGGAACTTGTCCTATCAGATCCGCTCCCTGCAAGCTTGGGTAAAGTGCAGGAACCGAATTGAGTAAGTACGAAAGATTGGAAAAACTGCGCCCATCGGCAGGTTGCTGCTGCGTCACTTGGGCAACGCGGACAACTGCTTGAGGACGCGATCGCGCGATCGCTCGATAACGTAAATCTAAGCTATTAACTGTCGGAAAAAATACATCCTTGGGATTCTCTAATTCCTCTGACTCGGATTGCAGAAAAATTCGGCACAATTCCACTTCCATTTCACTCGGTGGAGTGGTCTTTTCATCTAACCGGAAGGTTTCCTTTTCAAATTCACGAGACTCTTTCCGGCGCAATTTCTCCGGATCTACATAACTAATCGCTAGATAAACCATCTGAGGATTTTCTGTCAGCGTCTCACCCGACACCCGAAATTCAATCGGTTCGGAAACAACAATCGGGTTTCCCGCTAAATCAATCGCAATTCCCGGCTGAATTTGTACCCAACGTCCATCCCGGAATTGCGGCGCGACTTCCGCTGGTGCTGCGATCAAGCGCACGCCTAAACCGCAGACAATTCCTGGCTGATTGAGCGACTGATAATGGATATTCTGTCTCTGTCGGTGGTACTCATGTGCCCGACGCCAACGGTCGGCATTCATCAACAGACCATCAGTAACTTGGAGACGTTCTAAAGGATTCGTTGGGGGTGGTGGAAACATAATGATTAATGGCTAATTAATGATTGCTAATTATTAATGACTCATGGTTTTTTTACTCAGATTACCCACTACCGATTACCTCTGCGATATCCAGATCGTAAGTGCAGAAAGCCGGTTTTTCTTGGTCGATGATGTGCCGCACCAATCCTTCATCAACTTGACCAGGTCGCTCAGGTCGCAGGCGTACAATGAAGTGATAAGGACGCCCACCGCCCAACATGGAGTCTTCGCCAAGGCGGGTTTCCCCTAAAAGGAAACCTTTACCAAAGATTTCTTCAATACTAATGTGCTTATCAGCTTCTTCAGGGAGATGCTCATCGAGTGGCAAGTCTGTATAGAGATGTAGATAGAGCCGCAACCCCCGTCGCGTTCCTCGCCAGCGATAAAGTTCTACCGCCTGACGAATCAGATATCGCTGCCGATTTAGACTCCATCGAGGGTCCATCGGCCATGCTACCCAGTGGGCTAGAAAGGGTAGCATCGTCGTCGGCGCAGTCAAAGGATCTAAGTAAGCCCACAACAGATCCATCGACTGCACTGCGGGTTCAAAAGTCTCCTCAAAAATCTTTAAAAAGCGACCAATAAAGTCTACTTCCCGATAGAGACTGGGCAAAAAATCCAGGTAGAGACTGCGGGGACGTACATAAAGGTTGAAAGCTGCGGATTCAATTAGTTGCCGACCTGGTGTAGCAATCCCTCCAGTTCCTCCTAGCTCTGTGTAGTACACATAAAGGCGGCTATGATAATCAACGACTAGGGTTTCGCCCGACTCCAAAGACTGGTTATTCTCAAAGAAGTTGGTTGGGATTTGGAAATATAACACCGCATCCATCTGCTGACCTGGAGCAATTTCATGCCCCTCCATCCCAATGCGACACCATTGGCTTGGGAAGTTGCCCTCAAGTTGCAGGCTCACGTCTAGGATTCGGGTTCCCAGGTTTTTTAGCTGCACCACCATTTCACTGGGTTCGCCTGGATACACGAGCAATTGATTGCTCGTCATGCCTTCGGTACTGACACTGCCACTGAGTGCCAGGGCATTAGCCGTGCTACTCGCCCCCACTGGCTGAACTGCCTCGGCAAGCTGCATGGGGGTGAGTGTCAGGTGTAAGATTTTACCGTGCGACGTGCTTTGAGTCATGGTCTGTGGTGAGTGCTGAAAATCAGGGGTGAGGGCGGAAAACTCAGTGAAAAATCAGACAGTGGAAAGCCAGAAGCCAGCAGTTAAAAATTGAGAAGAACTGATACTACTTTCTCATTCTGTTCACACTTGCACTGAGTCCGTGCTTCGCACCGCTTCGCTAACAGTCCTCATCCCTCAGTCCTTTATTGAATGAGGTTGACGACATGACCGGAGCGCAGGCGAGTGTTCAGCCAGGAACAGACTAGCCCTAAAGGGCCGGGATCGATGACCGGATTTTGAGGCAGTGTACGAACCCAGGTTTGTTCCTGCTGACGCAACTCAAACAGCTGCACCACACCTAAATAGCGAACGCCTGGAATTTGCTGGAATAAGGTGACAATGTCTGAAGGATAAACGGGGCGTCCAAAAGGCCAGCCTTTCCCATCCATTCCGCCAGTAAGTGGGTTGAGGAAGCGGTACAACGCTACCCGTAATTTCAGCAGAATTTCTTCTTGGGCACGGGGGTTATTGTACTCTGGCTCCAGTGCCACTTCAGTTTGAACAGACACTCCGACATATTCAGGTGCTTGCAGACGCACTTGCACTCCCAGCAGTCGTCGCTCGTTCAGGTAAGCATGGATTTGCTCGCTCAGTTGAGGGCTGAGGGAAAATAGGTCTGGGTGAATGCCTTCGCCTCGCGCGATCGCATCCGTATTCGCTTGGGGCACCAGCATCAGTCGAACGGTTCCTGCTTCGCTACTATCGGTAGGAGTCAGACAACGGGCACGAGCAACGCCACCACCTGCTGCCTGTAGCGCCAGTACCTCAAAATCTTCGGGGGTGACGGCGCGATCGCGGGTGCGGAGCATTGCTGGCACTCGGATGACGGCGTCTTCCAAAGATTCGGCGTCGGCACCGTTGCGGGCGGGGGTATGGTTAATGACTCTGGCAACGTAGGGAACGGCTGACTTGGGGATAGTAATGGTTCCCCGTTGAACATTGCCTTTTCGACCTCCTCCCGTGCGGTAAGCGACCATCCGAATCGCCGAGCCTTTGGGCGGCACTGCACCATATTGACGCTCTAGCGATCGCACTTCTTCGGGACGGGCGCTAGCATTCAACAGGCGATCGCTCACAAGGTGCTGCATCTGCGTTCTCGCGCGCAACTGAGTCTGCTGCTGGAGTTGGGCGGGTTCTCGAATCAGGGGGCCAAACTGAACCATCCCAGTCCGCGAGTCAATCGTGTAGTGAAGATCCTGAGGGCCAGAATCAGCAAAGTCATTGACTTCTGTCCATATTTGAGGCAAGGCTCCAGGCGGACTTACCAAAATGTATTCATCTTCCCGCCGTGTCAAGACAGGAACGCCTTGCAATTGGAAAGTTTGACCAGGCTTACCCTCGCTTTCTCCCAAAAGTTCATTTCTAATCTGTTCGCATTGAGAAGCAAGGACGGTGCCACCAATCGCCCTCGCCGACAAACTCACAATCCGCGGAGAACTACTGTAACCCGGTTGCGTAGGGTCGATGTGACTATAAACGCAGCGCAGCCAGCGACCCTGGTAGGTGAGGAAGTGGCTCACAGGCCAGCGTTGGGGCAGATGTAGCACGACGTCCCCACTTTGGAGGGGATTGCTTCCAGTCCGAGCGAATTCGCTGAAACTAAATCCTTTCGTGCCATCATCAGCTTCCTGCAACAAAACCGGCTGCCAGTACGCGCCATTCCAAGCTTCCCAGCGGCGAGGAGGCGCGTCGGGATTAATCCCAGTAGATGTCGCAACTTCTCCTTTAAACTTGACTGCCAAAACATTCCCTTCGCATTCGTCCTCCGGGTCGAATACCAGATAAAAGCAATTTCCCGGCTGGGGTTGCTCATCAAAAAAGGCTAATTCTCTGCCCATCCACTCACCGTCAGGGCGCAGAGTCCAAAGGTTCGTGAAGCGATCGCGCAACATTTGGGGAGTATCTTCAACCGTCTGAGCGGTTAGAAAATGTCGGATACTGGGCTTGCCAATCACCAGCGGCTGGTTGGTACTGAAGACAATCGCTTGCTCAGTTTCTGTCCTGACGGTCGCAATTTCTACCCCAGATGGAATCGTATACGGTTCGGGCAAAGCAGCACTCAGATAAAAAGTCAGGTCTGTCTGAGCGGGAACCGGAGCTTGCAGGCGAACCCCTAGTAACTCTAAAAAAGCAACATAGTTGCGACGGGGAACTTGATTGAACCGCAGCAACATTTGATCGGTCAGCCACGCAAATAGCTCAATCAGCGTGATGCCAGGATCGCTAGGGTTATAATTCGTCCACTCCGGACAATAGCGAGGAATCCGTAGAATGCACTCATCTACTAAATCTTTGAATGTCCGATCATCTAAATCAGACTTCGGTAACTTGGGTAAAAAATCAAAGTCCATTATTAATAAATAATCGGTAACTAGGAATTGGTAATTAGTAATTGGGCAAAAGTTATAGAAATGCGATAAATGAGTAGGGATTTTGAATTAAAGAATTCTCTTGTTACTCAAAACCCTCATGAACCATCACTCCTCTTTGCCGTTCAGATAGAAAGGATAGACCAAGCTCCGAGCATCATAAGTGCCCTTAGGATGGTATTCCACAATAATATCCACTCGACCTCGGATGGGATCGGGGTCAGTCCGCACCAAATCGATGACAATGCGCGGCTCCCACATTTCTAGAGCTTCTTGGACGTGCAAGCGCAACAGGAGAAGGGTTTGAGTATTCATGGGCGCAAAGACCATCTCCGATAAGCGCGACCCAAAATTGGGTCGATACACCCTTTCTCCGATTTCAGTCCGCAGGATAATCCGAATAGATTCTTCAATATTCCGTTCTGCCGAACTGAGTTGAAGCCCTCCCTGTACGTTCACCCGTAGTGGGAAAGACCATCCCGTACCCAAGTGGCTGCGCTGCTTATCCGATCCTTCTGGCATAAAAGTGACTCTGTGCCTAGTATCGCAGCTACTTTACTAAAGCTGAAAGTCCCCGACTATTCGCCAAAAGTCGAGTTATCCCAAGCTGTCTGTAGTCCTATGTTCTAGGGGCGGTGCCCTTCTACCTCAAAGCGGGTTGTAGCCGAAGGCAACAGTCGCCAAGCGCAGCCAGTCACCAGCACATACAACATTGCTTAAATGACCTGAATCAGTTTGACACTGCGGGAGCTACCCCGTGTTTAGGGGCTGACTAATCGTTGACTCTCTACCCAGTATCCTCATTTTGATGGAAATGGAAGTTTTACAAAACCGGGATGCTCCTTGTGTGCGAGGCATACTCCAAGAATTAGTAATGTAATAAGTCGTGCTTGGACAGCACCCCAGAGCAAGTGTTTGGAGCGAATTGGTTAGCAGTTGAAGACAGAGGTTATTGTAGATTGAGATGCTTTCGCTTGTGGAGCATTTAAGGCTTAGGGTGGGGAATTTTAGCGTTTGAACAAGACTTTTGAGGGGTTATTAGAAGAGATTTTACTTAAAATTAACATTAGCCTTTGGGGAAGTGCAAACTAAAATCTGTGGTTTTCTTACAAATATCATTTAGACATCGAATTTAAGATTCTTTTATTGCTATGACAGAGCAAATCAGGGAAAAATTTATCTATAACGGAGAAACTTACTATTTAGTTGGCTTAGAACCTTCGTTAAAATATCCGGTTGATGGGATTAATTCTACAGCCGAAGAATCGATAGATTTTGATGGAATAGAAGATAAAATATTTGATTTGTTAAATGAGAAATCAGTTCCTTCAAACGTAATAAAAGAAGGAGTCTTAATTAGACCGGACGACTATGGGATGAAAGAGATTCTATTTTCTACAGCTTGCCGGAGAGGATTTTATTCAACCTATGAAATTGTTAATGAAGAATTGTTTTTGAAGGAAATGACTGTCGGTAGTGTTACTGGTGGTCATAAACCTATAGAAGGAGTTATGCCAACCTACGATAACCGTAGTGGTTTTTGTTATCGGAATCTTAAAATTTTTACCCGTTTTACTGGGACAATCACCTTAGGTAAAGACTTCATTGATGGAATCTTCTTAAAACCTCTTTTGGGGATGACATTTTATCAAGGCAAATTAGTTGCGATTCAAGACCTTTCATTAGACATTTCCATTAGTCTTGCTGTTATCTTTGGCGGGTTAGAAGCTGTTAAGAGACGCTTGGCTAGTGCAGTGTCAGCGCAAAGAATTCTTGCATTAAGCGGTGCCCTCTATTATGGCGAGTCAGGCTTAGATTTGGTGATTCCTGCTTTGCTGGATGAATCGGCACAGGTAATGTGGGCTGCGTACTCGCTACTGCGGACAAAGACAGAAACGAAAGTCAAAATTGCCTTGCAAGAATTCAATCCTTATCAATTTTTTGAATAGACCTCCTGCATGAATGGTCAAGTAGTGTGCCAGTTCATAATCGAGATTGCACAATAAGGGAGTAGATCAGCATCAAGAAACTGGGGAGTTGGTATGCCGTATACGGAGCT
>NZ_JAMPJZ010000082.1:0-21816 GCF_039961835.1 Trichocoleus sp. ST-U1 | reverse complement strand
AGTTGGAAAGGCGCAAAATTCCATAAGTCAGCGTTAGACCAATCGCCGCTAGCGCAATGATGCAACCCACGGCGATGCCATTCACAATTAATTGAGCAGTTTGTACATCCATTCACTTGACTCTCCAGTTAACTGGAGATTTCATAATAGCGATTGAAACAATAATCCTGAATTTACACTATGACACTACAACTGAAAGTTCCCAGCATGGCTTGTTCTGCCTGTGTAGACACGATTTCTAAGGCAGTTGCCACTCTTGACCCCACCGCGAAGGTAGAGGCTGATACCAAAACCAAGCTTGTAAGTGTGGAAACACAACAGCCAGCAGACAAAGTCAGGGAAGCGATCGCGAACGCTGGATATCCTGTCGCCTAGCGATAAGATTATCGCAAAGGTTAGGGGAAATTTGGATGCAGCAGTGGAGCAGAAAATTAACACTCGTCTTCGCCGCTGGCGCTTTGGGAGGACTGGCAAATAGTCTCGCTGTCTGGTTGTTTGGAGTTCTGGGCATCACTGCTGCCTTGGGGGTCAAAATTGCGCCGGATTTGACCCCAGATTGGCTGTATCCTCGCATCGTTTGGGGTAGTTTATGGGGATTTTTATTTGTCTTGCCTTTTCTACGCTACCCCTATTGGTTGCGAGGGATTGTCTATAGTCTTGCACCAACCCTGGTGCAATTACTGATTGTATTTCCGGTGAAAGCGAATCAAGGGCTGCTAGGGTTGAAACTGGGAGTTTTAACTCCACTGTTTGTATTATTTTTTAATGCCATTTGGGGCATCGCTGCGGGTTTTTGGCTTAAATTTATCGAAGAAAAGCGAATTTCAACAAATAGGTACGAATCAGGCAATAATTTTTAGCGAAAGCGAAAGTAATTTCTGTCTGCTGGAAGTTAATTTAAGTTACTAACAATTTATAACGCTCGCTCTCTTTTTCTCGCATACATCGCACTTATCAAGAAATTGAA
Source organism: Trichocoleus sp. ST-U1 (assembly GCF_039961835.1). Taxonomy (NCBI): domain Bacteria; kingdom Bacillati; phylum Cyanobacteriota; class Cyanophyceae; order Leptolyngbyales; family Trichocoleusaceae; genus Trichocoleus; species Trichocoleus sp. ST-U1. Next base: position 20,849 of record NZ_JAMPJZ010000082.1, on the reverse strand, counting down.
ATCAATGCCAAGAACAGTCTTTGCGGGGAGGGGCAGGGGCGGGGTTATATACTGCATCTAATAGAGAATTGCTATATTCGTCCGTATATAAAATCGACCTCGGCACTACAATCCATACAAATTCCGTAAGCAGTGTCATCAGTACCTTCTATCCATTCAAACCTTGTGCCTTTGCAGAAGGGACAGTACGCAGTGCTAGGTAAATTGCCAATGATACACTTCCATTTTGGTTCATTAAATGTTAATTCCTGCTCTAGTGAAGTTGCGGAATTAACAGGTAAACGCCATATTTTTTCTAGTAAATCATTTACCCTAGCCGCTACGTCATTGATGTCTTGGATATTTAAGTAGCCACATCGGACAGCGCGACTTATCAAGACATCGGTTTTCTCCTCAATATGAACTAAAGTGCTGTTAGGAGCGATCGCTCTACATTCCCAACCAGCAGATATGGGGACTTCTTTTTGGTATGCCAAAATTAAGCGATCGAAAACGTTGAGTTGATTTTCGGTAACAAAAGCAACCCAGCGATCGCCCCCAATTCGTTTGAAAGCTTTACCGAGATGAGCTTTTAACAAAGTATCGAATTCTAAAATATCTTTATCTACTTCTTCGTGACCTAAGTAAAGGTTACGCCGCTTCGTATCAGCCAAATCAAAAATTGCTAGATAACCAGGTAACAATGGCTCTATGCAAAGCTTTAATTCTGCAATTAGCTGGTCACGATACATAGGTGCTTTCTTCCAAACGGATGGGGGTGCTGGGGTGGCGAGAAGCGGAATTATCGCTGCATACGCGATCGCGCTTTTCAGAACCAATATGGCACACAAGATTTTTTCTCTAACCCCCTTGACTCTCCAGTTAACTAGAGAGATTAACCTAAAATCATCGAGTTAGAGAAAGTTATGGAAACACATTCTCTGAAGTTACAAGGAATGAGTTGTGCGGCTTGCGCTGGTGCGATAGAAAAAGCGATTCGCAATGTTCCAGGCGTCAGCGAGTGTAACGTTAACTTCGGCATGGAACAGGCGACTGTTAAGTACGAGCCTCAGCAAACGAGTTTAGAGGAAATTCAGCAGGCTGTCACCGACGCCGGATATACAGCCGCGCCAGTTCGAGAATTCGGAAGCAAAGAAGATGATACCGAAGCAGCCCCTCGCCGTCAGGAACGGCAAGATTTGGCGCGGAAAGTGGTATTCGGCGCAGCGATTAGTATTGTGCTGGTGGTGGGGTCAATCCCGGCAATGACTGGGTTGCACATCCCTTTAATTCCGGCATGGTTGCATAATTCTTGGGTGCAGCTAGTGTTGACAACGCCGGTTTTATTTTGGTGCGGTCAATCCTTTTTCACAGGTGCGTGGAAAGCTTTGAAGCGTCACGCGGCTGATATGAATACGCTCATTGCGCTGGGTACAGGTGCGGCGTATTTCTACTCGCTGTTTGTGACTGTATTTCCAGGATTCTTGGAGGGAATTACAGATGTCTATTACGAAACAGCGGCGGTTGTAATTACTTTAATTCTGCTAGGACGGTTTTTAGAAACTCGCGCCAAGGGACAAACGTCGGAAGCGATTCGCAAATTGATGGGTTTGCAAGCGAAAACAGCACGTTTGATCCGCAATGGACAGGAAATCGATGTTCCTGTTGAAGCTGTCCAAGTTGGCGATGTGGTTTTAGTGCGTCCTGGCGAACAAATCCCCGTGGATGGGGAAGTGGTAGAAGGTACGTCTAGTGTCGATGAAGCGATGGTGACGGGTGAAAGCTTGCCCGTGAAGAAACAGGCGGGGGATGAAGTGATTGGGGCGACGATTAATAAAACTGGCAGTTTTCAGTTTCGGGCGACGAGAGTTGGACGAGATACCGTTTTGGCCCAAATTGTCCGACTGGTGCAACAAGCGCAAGGTGCCAAAGCCCCCATTCAGCGATTGGCGGATCAAGTAACCGGGTGGTTTGTGCCAGTGGTGATTGCGATCGCGATCGCTACTTTTATTATCTGGTTCGACGTGATGGGCAATCTCACAATGGCCCTGATGACAATGGTGGGAGTGTTAATTATTGCTTGTCCCTGTGCTTTGGGTTTAGCAACGCCGACTTCTGTGATGGTGGGAACCGGAAAAGGTGCAGAAAATGGCATCTTAATTAAAGGTGCTGACAGTCTGGAAGTGGCGCATAAAATTCAAACGATTGTGTTGGATAAAACGGGGACTCTAACTCAGGGAAAACCCACCGTTACCGACTACATCACGATGGTAGGAACTGTCCACAGCAATGAGATAAAGCTATTAAAGTTAGCGGCAGCAGTTGAACGCAATTCAGAACATCCTTTGGCTGAAGCGGTTGTAAGGTATGCCCAATCTCAGGAAGTGCAGTTTCCATTGCCGGAAGCGAAAAATTTTGAAGCGATCGCGGGTAGTGGCGTTCAAGGAATTGTATCCGACCGACTGGTGCAAATCGGTACTCAGCGTTGGATGGATGAATTAGGGATTGAAACGCTACCTTTGCAAGGACAAAAAGTTGCTTGGGAATCTGCCGGAAAAACTGCCGTTTGGATTGCGGTAGATGGCGAAATGCAGGGATTAATTGGCATTGCCGATGCCCTGAAACCCTCTTCAGCAGGCGTTGTGCGATCGCTACGCCGCATGGGTTTAGAAGTGGTGATGCTAACCGGGGATAATCGCAAAACAGCAGATGCGATCGCGCAAGAAGTTGGCATCACGCGAGTGTTTGCGGAAGTCCGTCCCGACCAAAAAGCCGCTAAAGTCCAGGAACTGCAAGCCGAAGGTAAAGTGGTGGCAATGGTAGGTGATGGCATCAATGACGCCCCAGCACTGGCACAAGCAGACGTGGGAATCGCGATTGGCACTGGAACCGATGTCGCGATCGCTGCTAGCGACATCACTCTCATTTCTGGCGACTTGCAAGGTATTGTTACTGCGATTCAATTAAGTCGCGCCACGATGCAGAATATTCGCCAAAATCTCTTCTTTGCTTTTATTTACAACGTCGCTGGAATTCCAATCGCTGCTGGTATTTTATTCCCGATTTTTGGTTGGTTACTGAACCCAATGATTGCGGGGGCAGCGATGGCATTCAGTTCGGCTTCTGTTGTCAGTAACGCTTTGCGCTTGCGGAATTTTCAGCCGCGAGTAAATTTCTAACTACATAGAAAAGGAGGAAATATGGTAACTCAAAAAAAATTGTTGAGCAATCTTCTGGTTTTGTGGATTTTGCTCTCGGTTTTCTCAGGAACACCCGCAAAAGCCGCTTCAGCCCATGCACCAATGCCCACAAACCAATTTCGTCAAATTAAGCAACCTTTTGAGCTAAAACTGGGTCTTACTTTAGGCGGGTTGGCTTTAATTGGGTTAGAACTTTGGTGGTTTCTGGTGAGTAAAACTCAAGCTCAACAAGCGACAGCAAATCAAGGAATTCAGGAACTGACTATCCAAGTAGATGGCGGTTACGATCCAAATCGAGTCATCGTGAAAGCAGGGCAACCTGTGCGGCTCAATTTTTTCAGAAAAGACCCCAGTATTTGTCTGGAAAAAATCATTTTACCGGATTTTCACATTGCTAAAGATTTGGATTTGAATCGGATGACACCTGTGGAATTCACACCAAAAACCCCAGGCGAATATCCCTTTACCTGTGGGATGAATATGGCTAGAGGTGTCTTGGAAGTAAAAGCAGCCGGAACGGCAAATCAAGAGGAGTAAAATAATGAAAAATAAGTCAATGCTTTTGGGTTTGGTTGGTTTAGTGGCAGGAAGCGCGATCGCTACAGGCGCAGTCACTCATACGATGAAAATGAAGGATGGAACGATGCAAGCGACCTCTACAAACACTAGGAATGACTCCCATAAGGGGCATCACACGGCTGGAACCGACCCTCATGAGGGACATCACATGGGGCACGGATCGAAGCACGAATCGGCGCACGAATCGATGCCTGAAACTGAGGCAGCGCAGGCGAAGCTGACGATTCAAGGAACGATTACCCCAAACAAACCCGTTTCTTTAGCGATTGATATTCAAGACAAATCCGGGAAAGCGATCGTTAAGTTTGACACTTTTCAAGAAAAACTGATGCACTTGATTGTTGTCAGTGACGATCTCCAGTTTTTCAGCCATCTTCATCCCACCTACAAGCAGAATGGGCGTTTTGAAGTCGAGGCAAGTTTTCCTCAACCGGGTAATTACACTCTTTTGAATGACTACAAACCAGCCGGTCAAAAGGAACAAGTCTCGGCAGTAAAAACACAGATTCCTGGTAAAATTTTATCCGCGTCAGCAATCGATCTAAATCGGTTTAAAACTTTCGGAAATACAAAAGCGAATCTTGTATTCTCTGAGTCAACCCTCAAAGCAGGTAAAGATGTTACCTTAACGTTTGATCTGCGAGACGCTTCTAACATTCAACCCGTCAAAGACTTGCAACCGTACTTAGGAGAAAAAGGTCATTTAGTCATTCTCCGACAGTCACCAAGCTTAACAGCCGCAGATTACATTCACGCCCATGCCATGAAAGATACTCCTGAAGGTCAGGTTCTTTTCCATACCAAATTTCCCGAACCAGGAAAATATAAACTCTGGGGTCAGTTTAACCGCAACGGTAAGATTGTTACCGCTGATTTTTGGGTAGAAGTTCTCTAACACAATGAATTCAACCCCTTGAGCATACCTATAGCAATCCTAATTTCACTCGCAACACCATTCTTTCTCTCTTCTTCTCTTCTCTCTGCGCCCTCTGCGTCCTCTGCGGTTCGTTAAAAACAACAAAGATAAATTTCACATTGGATTGCTATAGCCTTGCTCAACAAACTTAGATAAACTTACCCCATCGGAAATGGCTAACTTGATGTAGACGATAAACACAATTCCTAAGCTTCTTCTCCCCAAGTTTTTAGCTGAAAATACACTAGCACCAGCGTTACTGCCAGCAGCACAGTTGCCGCCGCTGCTGCATAACCAAAATCAAATTGGGCAAACGCTTGGTCGTAAATGTAGTAAACCAGCAAATTAGTCGAGTTTAATGGCCCGCCGCCAGTAATGACGTAAACTTGCTCGAAACTCCGCAGGGTAAAAATAGCCGTAGTGACAGTGGCAAAGATGAGAGTCGGGCGCAATCCTGGCAGAGTAATGTACCAAAATTGCTGCCAGGAATTGGCACCATCCAGTTCTGCCGCTTCATAGCGACTGGAGGGAATCGCCTGTAATCCTGCCAAAAACACCACCATATTGAAACCCAGTTGCTTCCAAATGCTTAACAAAATCAGCACTGGCATCGCCCAAAACGTGCTACCCAGCCAGGAAATCGGTTCAATTCTGATAGCATTGAGAAATGCGTTAACTGGCCCTTCGGTTTGAAACAACCAGCGAAACCCCAAACCAGCTGCCACAAGACTAACGATTGAGGGGATAAAATAGGCAGTTCGCAGGATTCCTCGCAGGGCAAAGGCACGATTTAATAGCACTGCTAAACCCAAGGGAATTACCAAACTAGGAATCACCGTAGCAATGGTGAAATAAGCGGTGTTACCGAGAACTTGCCAAAAGTCAGGACTCAGCATGAGACGCCAGTAGTTTCTCAATCCCACTAAGCGCACACCCGCAGCGGTAAAGCTACCCGTAGTAAAACTGAGGTAAAACAAATAAGCGATAGGCCATAGGAGAAAAAGCCCTAATAGAATTAAGGCGGGGGTCAGAAAAATCCAGGCAGCGATCGCATCATTATCTAATAGCTGCCTACGAGAAGAGTGCGTATTTTTCATTGAGCGATTGGCTTACCGTTGAATGTTAGCGTCGTAGCGTTATTCTACCTGGCGGCACTGGTAAGATTTTGTTAATCTCCTGTCAGTCACTGATACCGTGAACATAACCGTATTCAAGCAACGCAGCCAACACCCTGGTTTCCGAATGCTTAGCGGATTGCTTGGGTTACTCGCTGTCTATGGATGTAGTTCAACCAATACACTTTCAGATTCTTCCTCTCCCAGCGCTGCTAATGCCAATTCAGGGACAGATCAATGGGTGGGACAATGGCAAGTCAACAATCCATCATCCAGTCAGGCAGTGAAATTTGTATTGACGCCAGAAGGAAAATTATTCCTCCTTCCACCGGAAACATCTTCTGAGTCTCCAGTTGCTTATGAAATCCCAGTTCAAAAGCTTTCTGACTCACCCGATTTACCTCCCAATACTAAAATCGTTGATATTCAGGAAGCCTTTAACAATCAAGCAACCAAGGCAAAACAATCTGAAGGGAAAATGTACATTGGGGCGATGAACCGTTCCCAACAAGCGTATTACTTAGAAAATAATAAATTCGGTACAACAATTGAGCAGCTAGGGATTGGGATTAAGCCAGAGACAGAGAGTTATAATTACCAAATTGTGCCTCAAGGTAATGGCACTCAGAGGGTGATGCACACTGCCAAAGCCAAGCGCCCCGAACTTAATAGCTACACGGGTGCTGTATTTGTTGTCACAAATAATGGTGAAAATATTACAAGGGCAGCAATTTGCGAAACAGATAAACCCTCATCCACGCCGCCTGCGATGCCAACGCCTCCTAAGAATATATCTGAGCAAATTCAGTGTCCTGCTGGTTCCCGTTTGATAGGACGCTAAAGAGTTTATGAAAACTAATCCAACATTCGCTAAATCTATCCCTAGCTAGGTCGATTTCTCCGCGAATCCTTATTTATGGGTTCCCCTCTTTAAGAAGGCATTTGAATTTGCCCCAAAATTCTGTAACAGCCCTTGAAAGAATGTTTATAAAATCGTATTGTTGAATAAAAGATGTTGTAATTTGAATTCTGTCGTCTACAGAAACAGATAAGCCCCCATCAATATTTATAGTACACTTTGAATGGTTGCCATATTTGCTAACTATGAAAATTGCAGGTAGACTCATAGATTTTAGTTCTGCTACTTCTCTGGTGCCCGCTACAATGCCTCGAACATCTGTTACAAATTTATCAAAATCTTCGACTGCAAACCAGAGGCGATCGCTGTAATTATATTGAAGTTTAATTGTTGGAGAAATTTTACAGTCGATTTTTGCTCTAAATGAGGGTAAGTAATTAAGCTCTGTTTCTATGGGACATATTTTGATATAAAAATTATTAGATTCTATTAATAATTCATTGTCTATTTCTAGCTCCATGACTTTCAATCCCTCCACATCTGATTCTAGCCCTAATTATATTTCTAGTTTAATTTGTCCAACGGTTCCTCCCAATCTTCTGAGCGATCGCTCTCCTTTAAAATTAGGAGTGATGGCGTCGGGAAACGGCAGTAATTTTGAGGCGGTTGCGGAAGCGATCGCTCAACAGCAACTCAATGCCGAAATAAAAGTTCTGATTTACAATAATCCGGGCGCAAAAGCCGCTACCCGTGCCGAAAATTGGGGTGTACCCACTGTTTTGCTGAATCACCGGGACTTTAACAGCCGCGAAGCGTTAGATCGAGCAATCGTGGAAACCTTGCAGCAGTATCAGGTGGAATGGGTAATTATGGCAGGTTGGATGCGCGTTGTTACCCAGGTTTTAGTGGATGCTTTCCCGGATCGAATGATTAACATTCACCCCAGCTTGTTACCGAGTTTTAAGGGAATTCGAGCGGTTGAACAAGCTCTGAATGCAGGTGTAAAAATAACTGGCTGTACCGTTCATCTAGTAAATGTAGAAGTTGATAGTGGCAAAATTTTGCTACAAGCGGCTGTCCCGATTCTGCCAGACGATACGTTAGAAACGCTACACGCCCGAATTCAAGTTCAGGAACACAAGATATTACCGCAGGCGATCGCTTTGGCAGCAGCGCGATCGCATTAACAAGATAAAAGGTATCGAAGTTTTATTTGATTTCTGAAAAAACGAACCGCAGAGGACGCAGAGAGCGCAGAGAAGAAGAAGAGAGAATTTTACAACTAATCGCAGTTTCCCTTGTCTTTCTCAACAATCGATATCCTAATTCTTAAAATTTATGCCTTTTTAGTATCCAGCTTCCAAAGGCAGCTGGATATTAAATTTGTCGTAATGTGAGCCACAATTGGCACTAGCAAATTACCCGTCTCCAAGGCGCTATAACCGAGTAGCAATCCTACAGTGGTTGCCCACGCTGCATAAGGCCATTGTTGAGGGCCACTCAGATGTAGGATGCCAAAGCAAAAACTCGATCCTACTAGCCCAACCCAGTTTAATCCCACTGCTGGCAGCATTACACCCCGAAATAGCAATTCTTCACTTAAACCGGGCAAGAGTCCTAACCAGATCAAATCAGGCCAAAATAAGGGTTTTAGCACTAATTCTAGGTAGTAGTCGGCACTGCGCTGATAACCAGGCCATAGGCGATAGATAACGCTACTGGCACCCGTAATTCCTAGCCCAATTCCGACGCCCAAAAGTGATGCTTCTAGGGTCGGGCGCACGGGCATAACGGAAAACGCGCCGAAATGTAGGGACAGCTTGGCGATGACGAGCAATACAACCGCTGTCACCCCCATCGCAATTAAAATTTGGGTGCGCGTCAGGGATTCGATTTCCGGATCGGTAGGAAGCTGTTTTGCCACTTCGGAAAGATGAAGGATGAAGGGTAAAAGTAGAGGATTGTCCGCCTTACTGAATTCTGACTAGCGAAGACAGGGTTGGACTAATGGCACCTGGACTAATGCCAGCTCGATGGGCCACCAAGACACCGAGTGCTTCTAAATATGAGTTTACCCGCAATGCTTTAATTCCCACTTGTTCTGGAGGAACTTGCATTTGAGTTTTATTTTCTTCGACGGCAATAATCTGCGATCGCGTTTGGCTTAAACTCAGGATTGCACTGCCGCCACAAGCAGTTGCGGGTACGACGACGGCATCGACTCGATCTGCCCACACATCTCCAGGTAAGGTCGTACCACTGTGGGTTTTTCCAATAAACTGGGGGGCGCGACTCAGACCAACCAGAACGCAGGGTAAAAAAGTATAGCCTAATTCCTCGGCAGCTGAGCGGGGAGACAGGTGCGGATCGAGGGGCAGGGGTAATAAAGCTGGGGCGTGGGCACAGGGGATTTGAAAGGTTCGCACGATTAGGTGGCTAATTACAGCTTCAGCACCGGCGAGGGGGTCAACTCCCTGCCCGTGTCGGTAACTTTCCAGCGCCTCGGTTTCGATGTCATCGGGGAAACGGGCAACGACTGCGATCGCTTCTGCCCTCGCCTTAGTAATCAGTACCTCTGCTGCCCGTAATAAACTATCAGGATTTCCAATCGTCCCCCAACTAGCTCCCGATGCCGCTGTCCGCAGTTCCACCCCAAGCGGGGCGTCTGTCACCACATAATCTGTGAGATTCAATCCCAGCGTGGCTCTCGTGGCATCCGCTGCCTGGAGATGCCGCAACCGCAGTTCGGGTTCAATTCCTTGGTCGAGGATTAAACCGACCCGGTTCTGATGCACGGGTCGCAGTCCCCAGCACCCAGCCGCAAATTTGTCAAGTCCGTAGCCTTCCACATAGAAAGCGTTGGGCAAATTCCAGTACAACTGGGCACCGTTGAGGACATTGGGGTGGGTAATCAGGATGTCGGAGATTTGCGCGATTGCTCTTGCCACTGGCAGCGCATCCCCCGCATATCCCCCAACTGCTGCCCCAACCCCAGTCGGGACAATTAAGACAACCGTGTAAGGACGCCGATTCACTGAGCTGAGTCGGATGCGACTGTGACGATTGCCTCAACGTGGGCTTTCTGCTGTTCGACATCTACAGAAGCGATCGCCCAGCGCAAGGGTTCTCCCCGTTTTTCCAATTCTGCCTCAATAGCAGAGTGTAACTGCACTGGCGATTCCTGAAGGTCAATTTCTGCGGTAATAAAGTGTGTCGTCATCTTAGTGGTTCTAGTACGGAATATTGAAATACCAGTTTGCCCTGTGCTGAATTAAGGCTAAATGACCGCAGGCTTTGTTTGAAAAGCCGCGAAATTACTTGTCGAGTCTGAGTAGCCCTACTTCTGGAACTGCCCGAATTGTAGCTCGTACAGTTCGTCTTCTTTCCCACTCTCAATTTTCAAATCGGAGCGGGGATAAGCTACGCAGAGTAGTACATAGCCTTGTGCCTGAAGCTCTGGACTGACGCCCATGCCATCCCCCTGTTCTACCTTGCCTTCTAGAACCTTAGCCGCACAGGTAGTACAAACTCCCGCATTGCAAGAGCTGGGCAGGTCTAACCCAGCAGCATAGGCAACCTGAAGGATCGTTTTATCCTCTGGCACTTCAAGGGTCTGAGTATTGCCTTGATCGTAAATTTCAACTTTATGTGTCTTGGACATGAGCAGCAATGGCTAGAGGGAATGCTTCCCCACGGAAACTAAACTTTCTCTATTGTTCCATGAATCAATTAGCTACTCACCCCGGTCAAACGACAATGCTAGAAATGAGAAACCCCAGCTTTGAAGGAGCTGGGGCTGAAGGAATTTTCACGTTGTCTTTGTCTTAAAACGAGTAGAAAGTAAAGGCTCCAACAATTACTGTGAAGACAACAGCACTCAAGATGTTGTTGAAGAGTCGCCCTACTTCAGGATTATCTCCCAGCGCCGCATCGTTACGACCAGCGGTAAAGAACAACGACCAAGCTTGATTAGCAGTGATGGGCGCAAAGTTGTTGAAATCAGTGTTAAAGACAGTCGGCGCAAACTGATAGCGGGCATCAAAGTCAAAGTCAGTCTTCATAACCGAACTCCTAAGTATTGGAAATAAGTGTCTGAAACTTCTCTTTCTTCAGGTTTAGCTGACACCCAATGCAGTCAGAACCAGCAGGGTGACAAACAAAGTAGCGATCGCGCCTTGAAAAGCGTAGCGACGCTGCTGCTCTGGTGAAGGGGACTCGGCAAAGTACACCGCAGGCTCAGCTGCATAGTTGTTGAGGATGCCTCTTTCGTCGGTGGTGTATCTCATGGTTGTTTGTCCTGGTTTGTTGTATTTATCCGTAAATCTTGAAATCTCGAATAACTTAGCTGACACCCAATGCAGTCAGAACCAGCAGGGTGACAAACAAAATAGCGATCGCGCCTTGGAAAGCGTAGCGACGCTGCTGCTCTGGTGAGGGGGGTTCTGCAACGTACAAATCAGGCTCGGCTGCATAGTTGTTGAGGATGCCTCTTTCGTCGGTGGTGTATCTCATGGTTGTCTTTCCTTTGTTTCTTTATGTTAAATATTGTAACAGTATGTAAATATATTGCAACAATCTAGAAACTTTTTGTTATAAGTTTTGCTTTGAGCAGTGATAGGTGCTGCTTAAGTGGGTCTATCCTTTCGATGATGCGAGTGCATTCAACAAAAAAAGCGTCTGAGTAATCTCAGACGCTCTGTGTAAATTAAATTGAAAAGCTAAATCTAGCCTTGTAATGCTTCGGCACCGCCGACAACTTCCAGAATTTCCTGGGTGATTGCCGCCTGACGCGCTTTGTTGTACTTCAGGGTAAGAGAACCAATCAGCTCCTTAGCGTTGTCGCTGGCGTTGTTCATCGCCGTCATTCGTGCTGCTAGTTCACTCGCTGCCGACTCTTGCAAAGCCCGCAGTAACTGGTTATTCAGATACAGAGGCAGGAGGGCATCGAGAATCTGTACTGGATCTTGCTCGAAGATCATGTCCCGTGGGAACTCTCGAACTTGGGTAGAGACTTTTTCCCGCGTTACCTCAAAACCACCACCGCGAGTTGTGAGGCGGAAGATTTCATCATCTCTTGCTTCTAGTCCTTGGGTTGTCAGCGGCAGCAAGGTTTGCACCACTGGGCGAGAGCTGATCAAGGAGACAAACTTGGTGTAGACCAATTCAATCCGGTCTACATTCTCTGACAAGAACAAGGAAAGCAGTTCGTCAGCGATTCTGGATGCTTCTGCTGCTGTAGGAATTTGCTCTAAGCCAGTATAAGTAGCGTCAATCGGCTGGTCGCGACGCTGGAAGTATTGGATAGCTTTGCGCCCTACCAGCACAAATTTATAGTCCCGACCTTCGGCTTGTAGTTCCTTGGCGCGGTTTTCAGCGCGACGGATGACGTTGGTGTTGTAGGCACCGCAGAGACCGCGATCGCCTGTAATAACCAAAATTCCTACAGACCGAACTTCCCGGTTTCTCAACAGAGGCAGGTTAGCTTCTTCAAACCGCAGACGGTTTTGCAGACCGTAGAGAACCTGAGCGAGGCGGTCGGCAAAGGGGCGAGTGGCAGTCACCTGTTGTTGGGCGCGGCGCACTTTGGCGGCGGCAACGAGGCGCATTGCCTCGGTGATTTTTTTGGTGTTTTTGACCGACTGAATGCGATCGCGAATAAATTTTAGATTTGCCATAGTTTTGTCCGGTGTCAGTTGTCCTTTGCGAGTGGCTAATTACGAATAGCTAATTGCGAAGCGCTACTTTTTACAATTAGCTATTCGCGCTTAGCTATTCGCTTTGGACAAGTTACGCCATCGCCATGAAGGTCTTCTTCGCTTCACCGATCGCTTCCTTGAGGATGCCTTCTGCATCTTCCGTCAGCTGCTTCTCTTTGCGGAGGATTTCCATGTACTTCGGCTTGCTGGTTTTCAGGTACTCCCGCAGCGATCGCGCAAAAGGAGCCACCTTTTCTACAGGAATATCATCCAAATAGCCATTCAAACCTGCATACACAACTGCCACTTGCTCAGCCACTGATAGCGGCGAGTATTGCGGCTGCTTCAGAAGTTCCCGCAAGCGCTGACCCCGCGCCAACTGGTCTTGGGTTGCTTTATCTAAATCTGAGGCAAACTGAGCAAAAGCTTGCAGGTCGTCAAACTGAGCCAACTCCAGCTTTAGCTTACCAGCCACCTTCTTCATCGCCTTGGTTTGAGCCGCTGAACCCACCCGCGATACGGAAATACCGGGGTTCACTGCGGGACGCAAGCCAGAGTTGAATAGGTCGGAGGTCAAGAAAATCTGACCATCGGTAATCGAAATCACGTTGGTGGGAATGTAAGCGGAAACGTCCCCAGCTTGGGTTTCGATAATTGGCAGCGCGGTCATGCTGCCTTCACCCAGTTCTGTACTCAGCTTTGCCGCACGCTCCAGCAAACGGGAGTGGAGATAGAACACATCCCCAGGATAAGCTTCCCGTCCGGGCGGACGACGCAGCAGCAGGGACATCTGGCGATAAGCTTGGGCTTGCTTGGAGAGGTCATCATAGATGATCAGCGTCGCCTTGCCCTTGTACATGAAGTATTCTGCCAAGCTAGCGCCCGTGTAGGGAGCCAGATATTGCAGGGTTGCTGGGTCGTTGGCGTTTGCTGCTACCACAATGGTGTAGTCCATTGCGCCTCGTTCCTGAAGCACGTTCACCACTTGGGCGACGGTAGAAGCTTTTTGACCGATAGCGACGTAGACGCAAATCACGTCTTCTTCTTTCTGGTTGAGGATGGTGTCAACCGCGATCGAAGTTTTTCCGGTTTGTCTGTCACCAATGATTAGCTCCCGCTGACCCCGACCAATCGGAATCATCGCGTCAATAGCGGTAATGCCGGTTTGCATCGGTTCGTAAACCGAGCGCCGAGCAATAATTCCCGGTGCGCCTGATTCAATGAGGCGGGTTTCTGTGGTGTTAAGGTCTCCCTTTCCATCAATCGGACGAGCGAGAGCATCCACAACACGACCAATCAAGGCTTCGCCCACTGGCACCTGAGCAATCTTGCCGGTGGCGCTCACAGAGCTACCTTCCTGGATGTTGCGACCATCGCTCATTAGCACCACGCCCACGTTGTCTTCTTCTAAGTTCAGGGCGATGCCAACGCTACCGTCTTCAAATTCCACCAGTTCCCCGGACATGACCTTGTCTAGGCCATAAATCCGGGCAATCCCGTCACCTACTTGCAATACGGTACCCACGTTAGAAACACTAACGTCTCGGTCGTATTGTTCAATTTGCTGCCGAATAATGCTGCTAATTTCGTCAGGTCTGATGCTGATCATGGTTACTTGTTAAAGGAGGAAAGGGTTTGTGTTAAAGGTTGAAGGTTTTAAGGAGAATCCCTTCTCGAAGGGTAGCTTAAAGGTTGAAGCTCTCTATTTTGGCGGTGGTAGGTTGAACATTAGAAGTTAAGATTTGCAAATTTCACTTGCTTAACTTGCAAACATCTGAAAAGTTTCCACCGACAAACTGCTTTCCTTTCCAACTCTCAACTTTCAACTTTAGGCGGCACTGTTCAGGCGTATGCCAATACGGCGCAGTTGTCCTCGCAAACTGGCATCCAATACCTGAGACCCCACTTTGATGATGACACCACCGATTAAATCTGGATCGAGTTTGGTATCGAGTTCTACTTGCTGGGCACCGCTAATCGCTTTTACTTTTTCACCGATGGCTTGCTGCTGAGACTCCGACAGTTCTACCGCTGAGATAACTTCTGCTAGAACAGTCTGATTCAGCTTTCGCAGAAGTGCCTGGAACTGTTTGCAAATTCCCTCTAGAAAGAGGATACGTCGCCTCTCTACCAGCAACATCAAAAAGTTGAGGATGTAGGGGTGAAGTCCATCGCCAGCAATTTGCTGCAATACCGCTTTTTTATTTTCAGCGCTTACAACTGGATTGCCCAGAAAATGCTGTAGATCCTCAGAACTTTCTAGGACTCCCAACAAAGATCGTACATCTTCGCCAAACCGCTCTGTCTGGTTCTGCGACTGAGCCAAGGACATTAATGCCTCTGCATACGGCTCTACGATTTCACCGCTAACCATACTACCTTTCATCAGCGACCTCCTACACTAGCGATGCTGCTGTCAATTAATTGTTGTTGAGCAGCATCATCCAATTGGCTTTTGAGTTGCGATTCAACGCGCTGCAACGCCATTGCAGAAACTTGCGCTCTGAGTTCAGCGATCGCTCGCTCCCTTTCGGTATTCAAATCCTCAACTGCTGTTTTTTGCAAGCGTTCGACATCCTTCGCCGCTTTTGCCAAAATGGATTCTCTCGCTGCCTTGGCACTTTCTTCAGCATCTTTGCGGATTCGTTCTGCCTCCGCTTGAGCCTGAGTTAATTTCTGCTGGGCATCAGAGAGTGCAGCTGCTGCCTCTTTCTGGCGCTGCTCTGCTTCTCTAATTGCCGTTTCAATCCTTGAACGACGCTCGCTTAGGATATTTCCTAATAAGTTACGTCCAAAGTAAAACAGTACACCAATAAGAATTGCCAGGTTAATTAGATTGGCTTCAAAAATGTCCGGATTTAAACCGAAACCACCATGCCCCTCTGCCTCTGCTAATTCAGCGCCAGCTGAGTGAGCCACCTCGGCTAATAAGAAAAAAGTCCCCATGATACCCATCCCATTGAAGTATGAAGTTGGTCATTCGTCATCAGTCATTGGCTTTGGTCTAATGACTAATGACTAATGACTAATGACAGCTTTTCCTTCAAGCTCTCTATCTATTGACCAGCTGCTGTCCCAATATTTTTTCCAGAATTTGGCGACTCAGTTCGTCCACCTGAGCTTCTAGAGATTGCAAGGCTTCTTGCTTTTGCTGTCCAATCTCTAGAGACGCCTGTTCTCGTTTTGCAACAGCTTCCTGCTGTGCCTCAGCTATTTTTTGAGCGCCTATTTTCTGGGCATCGGCTTGAGCATTTGCAATCAGCGCTTGAGACTGCCTGCGGGTATCCGCTAGCTGTTGCTCATATTGCTTTGCTAACTGCTCAGCTTTTGCCAAGCGTTCTCGCGCACCCATTTCATTCGATCTGATGTAATCGTCGCGCTCGTCTAGCACTTTAGTCAGTGGCTTATAGAAAACCACATTTAATACCGCTGCCAATAGCAGAAACTGCACTGCCATCAAGGGCAAGGTAGCGTCGAAATCAAACATTTCTTCCCTCTTTATGCTTGAACAGCAGTTTTAATGGCAAGCAAAATTATCTCACTTGTCATATTCTCTATACCCTCTAGGCAAGGGGTTCAACTTACATCAACAGGACTGGAAACTAAAAACTTTGTTTTAGTAGAGACGTGCTTTACCACGTCTCTACTAAGAACAAAAAATGTTAAGCGAAGGGGTTAGCAAACAACAGCACTAGGGCAATCACCAGACCATAAATGGTAAGGGATTCCATGAAAGCCAGGGTTAACAGCAATGTGCCGCGAATTTTACCTTCTGCTTCTGGCTGACGAGCAATACCTTCGACTGCTTGACCAGCAGCATTTCCTTGACCGATACCAGGGCCAATTGCAGCTAAACCAATTGCGAGAGCAGCAGCCAGAACTGAAGCAGCAGAAACCAATGGATCCATGATTATTTCCTTACCTTGAAGTACAGAACAAACAACAGAGAGTTTCGAGTAGAGACACGGCACTGCCGTGCCCTTACAAGTGTTGAGTTTTGAGTCAAGATTTTTAATCTTAAATCTCAAATCTCAAATTCTATCAACTGAGGGCATCCCGAAGGCGATATGGAGAAGGAAGGATGATTTTATTCATCTTATATCCTTCTTCCTACCCTAAAAAAGGTTAATGCTCCTCATGCCCTTCATCACCATGCCCCTCCATCGCTTCATGAATGTATGCAGCTGCTAAGGTGGCAAACACTAAAGCTTGAATGGCACTGGTAAATAGCCCCAACGCCATAACTGGCAGAGGAATAAACAGGGGAACCAGTAGCACTAATACTGCTACTACCAGTTCATCCGCCAGAATGTTGCCAAATAAACGGAAGCTGAGGGAAAGGGGCTTTGTGAAATCCTCTAAAATGGCAATGGGTAATAGGATCGGTGTCGGCTCAATATACTTTTTAAAGTACCCTAAACCCCGCTTGCTAAAACCTGCGTAAAAATACGCTAAAGAAGTTAGCAATGCCAGTGCCACTGTGGTATTGATGTCATTAGTGGGAGCTGCTAGTTCTCCTTCTGGAAGGTGAATTAGCTTCCAGGGAACTAATGCGCCAGACCAGTTTGAGACAAAGATAAACAGAAACAGCGTGCCAATAAATGGCACCCACGGACGGTATTCTTTCTCGCCAAGCTGGTTTCTAGCCAGATCTCGAATGAATTCTAGAGCATATTCCATGAAGTTTTGGATACCTTTAGGAATTCTCTGAATATTCCGAGTTGCAGCTAACGAGGCAAGCAGAAGAATACCAATAACAACCCAGGAAGTTAGAAAAACTTGCCCGTGAATCTTAAGATTTCCCACTTGCCAATAAAGGTGATGACCAACTTCTAGTTTGGCGAGAGGGAATGAATTAAAGGCGGAAAGAATACTTAGCATTTCCATTCAATGAGGGTTCTCCAGGGATTAAAGAGTGGAGAATTCTAACACTGTCCAACCTATCGAGCGTCCGGGGGAAACAAAGTCCGAAGCATATAGACGATGAGGGAGGCTTTATAAGTCAGAAATCCCAAAAAAACGGGCAGAATCTGTAGCTTATTCACTTGGGTTGCGATTATAATCAACCCAATAAACAGAGCAAACCGAGTCTTACTCAGACGCTGTTTCTCTGCGCCAAGTCGCTCAACGTCTTTAGCCAACATCCTCAAGTAAACCACACATGTGCACGCCCCTATCAAGTAATTCAGGGCAATGTTGAGAGAGTAAAAAATCCAGACGGAGATAAAAATAATCCCGCTCAAAGCAAGTGTAGTCAGCAACAACTCTTGTTGAAGTTGGTAGTACTCTTGCATGGAGCCATCTGGTTCTGATACAGGCGAACCAGTTTGTGGTAACTCCTCGGTGGTCGGCGTGGTTGTTTGAGATTCGTTTGACAAGTTCACAACTGATGTGTTTCAGCTTGTGCTATTTGGTCTGACTACTACAGGTCAGAACCAAACATTTTGAATATACCATGCAGAGGTAACATTACTTAAAAAAGAATTAAGCCGATGTCAGCAAATTAAAAGGTTCTCTCTGGTAGCGATCGCATTCATGCTCATGAGTTCTCATCCAAGAAGCATTTTTCGCATTCATGCTCATGGGTTCTTATTGAAAAAGCATTTTAGGCATCAGCGTGGGTATCGCCCCGCCCCTTGTTGTAGCAGCTTGCGGCGATTTTCCCTAGCTTTTTATTCAGCTTCCCCAATCAACGTGTATGCAGCCCAAGCACTGGGTTGGTCAGGATATTGTTTCATCGTCGTCAGCATCGCCCTTCGCAAAGCTTGCGCTTTATCCGGGTTTTGTTGCAAATTTCGATAAAATTCACTCATCAACAAGGCAGAAGAATTATCCGGGATTGCCCACAAAGTGACGATAACACTGGGAACACCGGCAGTAATTAAAGAGCGAGACAGTCCAATCACACCATCGCCGGTGAGTATACCTTGCCCAGTGTCGCAAGCACTCAAGACAACTAACTCGGCATTGAGCTTGAGATTCAGGATTTCGGTGGCAGTAAGTAACCCATCATCTTTACCCGAAGGAGCCAGGGCGATCGCTCCCGGTACTCCGCTACGCTGAAAATCATCCAGCAATCCGTGAGTTGCCAGATGAATCATTTTTGCTGTGGGTAGCTTCTGAACAACTGCGGATTCAGTGGCTTGTTTCCCAGTTAGAGCTTTCGTGTTCAGGAGACGAGCAATCTCAATCGCTTCCTTCTCGGCACCCGGTAGGGGAGAAAGCGGTTGAGCCTTTTCTCCAATTTTTGGGGCAAGGCTAGGCATCGTGGGATTGCCAACCACTAGAACATCTTTCGCGGACACTGGAACCCGTTGGCGTTGCTGACGGGTTAATGCCAGTACCTGAATTGAGGGAGCCGTGAGGATAGTGTGTTGTTCGATGAGGTATTTATTGCTGGTATCTTGGAGGGCAGCAAAGGGAACCAAGAACAGGGATTCTTGAGGAATAAAGATAAGGCGGGCATTGGGGTCAGCAGGCAGGAAGTCGGCAATGGGTTTAATTAGTAGTTGATGGAGTTGCTGTAATCGATTAGTTTGGCTAGTTTCATCCAATCTAGTGATGATGCTCAAGCCGCGACCTCTGACACCCATCGATTCGCGGCTGTTGATAACAAGTTTTTCAAGGCTTGTATTTTGCTGCTGCCACAGGGGTTTAAGGTCAACACGACGAAAAGCTACTTTGCCTGAGGGTGGGATTACCCAAATATAGAGTTCTGATTCGCGAGCTTCTTGTTTACCTTGAATCTTGAAGTCGTCATAAATAATCGAATATTCAACCAGGGTGGCATTTTGTTGTTTGGCGATTTGTTGAATTTGCTGGGTGTTGGGTGGATTGGTAGAGATATTCGCCTGAGTAGAGGAAGGTGATGAGAAGCGTGTCGCCAGTAGCTCCACAAATGCCCTGGCACGACCGCTTTCCGCAACTTCTAGAGCCTCTGTGGGTTGATTTTGGGCAATCAGGACTTGTTGCAGCAGACGATAGGTGCGAGCTTGCTGCTCAAAAATTGACACTTTGTAGGCATCATTGCCACCCAATCGTTCCCGTAGAGATTTGTATACCTCAATTCCAGCGCGGAGGGTTTTTTCGGCTTGAGAGAGATTGCCAGATTCCTGAAAAGCCAGTCCCAGATTGGCTAGAGATTGCCCCTCACCCAAACGATCTTTAATTTCCCGTGCAATGGCTAAACGCTGCTGGTGGTAATCAATCGCCTTGGCGTATTCTCCTAGGTTTTTGTAGGCAATTCCCAGATTGTCTAGGGATTGCCCCTCGCCTTGGCGGTCTTTGATTTCTCGTGCGATGGCTAAATGCTGCTGGTGGTAATCAATTGCCTTGGCGTATTCTCCTAAAGAATTGTAAGCCAGTCCCAAATTACCCAGCGCACTTCCCTCCCCCAAACGGTGTTTAATTTCCCGCGCAATAGCTAAATGCTGCTGGTAATAGTCAATCGCTTTGGCGTAATCTCCTAGGGAAGAGTAAGCATTTCCTAGACTGCCTAGAGATGCCCCCTCCCCCAAACGGTTTTTAATTTCCCGTGCGATGGCTAAATGCTGCTGCTGGTAATCAATCGCTTTGGCGTAATCTCCCAGATAAAAGTAAGCATTTCCCAAATTGGCTAAGGATGCCCCCTCCCCCAAACGGTCTTTGATTTCCCGCTTAATTGCCAAACTCTGCTGGTAGTAATCAATCGCCTTGGCGTAATCTCCTAGATTTTTGTAGGTAACTCCCAGATTGCCCAGCGCACCTCCCTCCCCCAAACGGTCTTTAATTTCTCGCGTGATGGCTAAATACTGCTGGTGGTACTCAATCGCCTTAGCGTAATCTCCCAAAGAATCGTAAGCATTTCCCAAATTGCCTAGGGATTTCCCCTCCCCCAAACGGTCTTTAATTTCCCGCATGATCGCTAAACTCTGCTGGTGGTAATCAATCGCTTTGGCGTAATCTCCTAGGTAACGGTAAGCATTTCCCAAATTGCCTAGGGATTGTCCCTCCCCCAAACGGTTTTTAATTTCCCGATAGAGACTGAGTGCTTGTTGCCAAGACTGTAATGCCGCCTCAAATTGACTGGTCTGAGCCTGCTGAATACCTTGCACAAGTAGTTGGTCTGCTTCGGCTTTCCGAGCATCTGGGGTTTGCGCTAACGCCTGTGTTGTGGGAAATAGCGCTGGAAAATTAGGCGGGAACGGCGTTGCAGCAGATGTCAAAAGAGCGATCGCGCTGAGGAGTCTGATTTGGAAACGCACAGTTATTAGGGGAGAAGGTGCAAGGATGCGATCGCTGTTTTAACCTACGACAATTAGGCGCGTCTAGTTATCGGTTGATGCGAGAGTATCGTCATCAGAATCAAGAATGCGATCGCAGCAGCAACAGAGGCTATCTGATTGTTTTCGGGTTATTCAGCTTCCCCAATCAACGTGTATGCAGCCCAAGCACTGGGTTGGTCAGGATATTGTTTCATCGTCGTCAGCATCGCCCTTCGCAAAGCTTGCGCTTTATCCGGGTTTT
>NZ_JAMPJZ010000081.1:0-21866 GCF_039961835.1 Trichocoleus sp. ST-U1 | reverse complement strand
TCGAAAGTCGATGGAGTAAGGTTTCATTCTACCTGTTCATGCACTGACCTTAATGTACTCTATATACCTGCAATCTGCTGTAGCATGAGCGGGCAGTACCACTCTACTGCTCAGATGATTTCAGTTTGTGCGCCGTTCTCAAAATTTGTCCAGCTAAGATAGCCGCACCGAAGCCATTATCAATATTCACTACGCCCACCCCTGCTGCACAAGAGTTTAGCATTGTCAGGAGTGGCGCAAGTCCGCCGAAACTCGCACCATAGCCGACACTGGTGGGAACTGCAATCACGGGACAATCAGCCAAACCAGCGACGACGCTGGGTAAAGCACCTTCCATCCCGGCAACGACGATTAGCACATTCGCCGATTCAATGACGTGACGGTTACTTAACAGGCGGTGGATACCCGCGACGCCGACATCCCAGAGGCGCTGCACCTGGAAGCCACAAAGTTCTGCTGTAACCGCTGCTTCCTCAGCGACGGATAAATCGGCAGTACCGGCACAGAGGATGGCAATTGTGCCCGAATACTGGGGTTCTAGAGTGGCAGGAGAAATGGCACAGATTCGCGCCGAAGCGTAATATTGGAGACCTGCTACTTTTTCCTGCAACTGGGCATAGACTGCCGGTTCAATCCGCGTTGCCATGACGACAGGGTTGCGCGATCGCATTGCCTCCATAATCCCCGCAATCTGTTCCGGTGTCTTTCCGGGTCCCCAAATTACCTCTGGAAAACCCGTTCGCAAGGTGCGGTGATGGTCAATTTTGGCAAAATCGCCCACGGGTTCAAAGGCAAAATGCTTGAGTTTTTCTAACGCCGCTTCTGGGCTAACGTCACCAGCGGCAACCGCTGCTAATAAGGATTGCAAAGCTTCAGGTTGAGTCACGACTTCAAATTAAGGATAGAAAATGCAAAAACAAGAATTGGCGATGTAAATTTTGCCGTTAATCGGTCACTTTCAGCTCATAAACATTCCAGAGGGCACCGCCAAGAGAAGAGTATTTGATGCCGGTAACGCGATCGCGCACGGCTGACATTGACAGCGGGTTGACTAGATAAATCATCGGCAAATATTCCTGCGTAATCCGTTGAGTTTGGGCATAGATTTCTTTGCGCTTGACCTCATCTAATTCTTGGGCAGCTTTAATGTACAGACGCCCAATTTCCGCCTCCCAAGCAGCCACCTCTCGACCCTGAATCGGCTTTGACCCCGATACGGCATCCTGATTGAAGCTGTGTAATCCGCCATCTGGCAACCAGACATTCGCACCATTATGGGGTTCAATGCCCCCGGTAAAGCCGAGCAAATAACATTCCCAATCTAAAGTGTTTGCGAGTTTATCTACAAGCGTGTTGAAGGCAATTGGGGTAAAATCTACTTGAATGCCAATTTGGCTCAAACTTTGCTTAATTTGCGCTCCCAGTGACACGCGGGTTTGATTTTCAGCATTCGTTATTAATGTAAACTGCACCCGATTTCCATCAGCGTCTAACAACTGACCTTGATTATTATATTTAAACCCTGCGCTTAATAGTAATTTCTTAGATTTTTCGGGATTATATTCGTATACTTTCAGACCTTCTGCCGAAGTTATATAGTAAGAGCTTTGTACAGAAATTGGTGAATTTTGCATTTCACCCAGACCGCGCAAAGTGTTGTTAATCATCGCTTGCCGATCGATGGCATAAGCAACCGCTTGTCTGAATGATAGATTATTGAACCAGCGAGATTTAACGGGATCGATCAAAGGGCGTCCGTTCCGGCGTCCTTTATTTAGATTAAAAGAAATAAAAGTCGTGCCCGATCGCGGTCCACCTGTATAAACTGTAAATTTTCCGCGCTTTTCTTCTTGCTTTAAAAGTGGAAAATCTTCTGGACGCAATCGCCCCCACCCGTCAGTCGTATCTAAACCATTAGAGCGGAACTGAAGCAGCTGAGTATCCATATTTTCCGTAATTTGCCACACGATCCGATCGATGTAAGGCAACTGATTGCCTTGTACATCTCGTCGCCAGTAATACGGGTTACGCCGAAATACGACCCGTTCGCTAGTGGTGTAACTTTCTATTTTATAAGGGCCATTAACAATTATTTCCGCTGGATTGGTATCCACTCCCCAGATAGACATCAACCTGGGTTTTCCCTCTGAGTTTTTCGACTTTACCGCGTCCTCAAGGGCGTGTTTTGGCAAAATCACGATCGCATCGTTTTTTGAGCCAGTTGTAGTTCGCAAAAAAGGAGCAAACGGTTCTGGCAGAATAAATTCAACCCGCCGTGCATCTAGCTTTCTGACTTGCGGAAAAGCACCAGATGTGCCAATTTTTAGGCTATCTCTGGCATCGGTAAGAATCTCTTTATTAAGAACCACATCTTCATACGTGAAGACAACATCATCCGCTGTCAGTGGCTGACCATCCGACCATTTCAATCCTTCTCGGAGGGTAAAAACGATTCGCCGTTTATCCTCTGATATTTCCCAAGATTCAGCTAATGCAGGCTCAATTTCACCCGTAACGCTATTGTCAGACGTTAATCCTTCGTAAGTGAATAGAAAAACATGGGGAAATTCTTGATTAAGTACCCAATTAAAAGTTTTGGGATCGCTTAATGTGGCTGTCACCAACTGGGATACTTTCTCAGTTGCCTGAGTTTTGAGTAAAGTTGGGTGACAGCCGAATAAAGCAAAAGGGAAAAGCAAAAAGCAAAAAGATAGAAAAAGAGGAAGCAGGAAATTAATCTTTCTTTTCCCTGCGCCCAATTGTTTTTTGCCTTGTTTACGGAATGTTTTTGTTTTCTGCGACTTTGAGTTCATAAAGATTCCAGAAGGCTCCACCAAGGGCAGAGAATTTAACGCCCTGAACGCGATCGCGCACTGCCTCCATTGAAAGCGGATTTACCAGATAAATAAAGGGTAAATTTTCCTGGGTAATGCGTTGGCTTTCGACATATATTTCTCGCCGCTTACTTTCATCAAGTTCGCTGGCACCTTTAATGTAAAGGTTTTCGATTGCCAATTCCCAGTCATCAACCTCCCAACCCTTCAGCGGAGGTTCTCCAGCTTGCGGTCCTAGGTTAAAAGTGTGTAAACCCCCTTTAGTTGTCCAAGTGTTTGCCCCACCATTTGGCTCAATGCCGCCACCGCCAATTTTGCCAATATAGCTATCCCATTTCCGTTGGGTATAAACTTTTTCAATCAACGTATTGAAGTTAATCGCATTAAAGTCTACCTGAATCCCAACTGCGCCAAGGTCTTCTTTAATCTGAGCACCGATAGCCTCCCGCAGCTTATTCCCTGAATTGGTCAGCATACTAAAACGAACTCGATTGCCATCTGCATCGAAAAGTTGACCCTGTGGGTTATATTTAAATCCAGCTTTTCGCAGCAATTCTTTCGCCTTTTCTGGATTATAGTCGTAGACTTTGAGACCTTGCTCTGGGGATAAATAGTAAGGACTTTGCTTATAAATCGGTGAGTTTTGCGGTTCTCCCAGCCCTCGATAGAGATTGTTCAGCATTTTCTGACGGTCGATGGCGTGAGCAACCGCTTGGCGAAACTCAAGCTTATTGAACCAGCGAGACTTAATTGGGTCTACGAGGGGCTGATTTTGAGAATTTTTGGCTTTATTTAAATTGAAAACCAAAAAAGTCGTGCTGAGTTCTGGGCCACCCGTGTAAATTTTAAATTTTCCCCGATTTTCTTCTTGCTTAAGGAGAGAATAATATTCCGGCGCGATCCCCAGAGTATCTAAACCGCCAGAACGATATTGGATAAAAGATGTGTCGGTATTTTCGACAATTTGCCAGACAATGCGATCGATGTATGGCTGTTGATTACCCTGAGTATCCTTGCGCCAGTAATAGGGATTTCGTCGAAATGTCACCCGCTCGCTAGTTTGATAGTTTTCTAGCTGATACATCCCATTGACAATAATTTTTTTGGGATCGGTGTCGATTCCCCAGCTAGAGAGAAACTTGGGTTTTCCATCTGAATCTGTAGTGACAATGGATTCTCGCAGCGCATGAGCGGGTAAAATTGCAAGTCCGGTGTAGCGCAAAAACGGGGCGAAAGGTTCTGGAACTGTAAATTCAACCCGTCGTTCATCAAGTTTACGGACAGTGGGCAGCAGGCGATCTTTGCCAATCTTTAGAATGTCTCTAATATCAGTGGGAATCTTTTCGTTGAAATAGAGTTCATTGTAAGTAAAGATGACATCATCAACGGTCAGTGGTTGACCATCAGACCATTTCAAGCCCTCCCGCATGGTAAAAACAATTCGCTTTTTGTCTGGGGCGACTTCCCAAGATTCGGCTAAAGCGCCTTCAAGTTCACCATTGCCATTTTCACTAATTAATCCCTCATAAATTAAGCTAAAAACGTTGGGTGATTCTTGACTTAGAACATAGTTAAAAGTTTTGGGATCTTGCAGAATACTGTCCACCAACTGTGGCACCTGGGCGGCTTTCGTATTGAACTGATTCAGGCTACAGCTATGGAGCGCGATCGCGCTTATCATCGCCAGCATGAGAGCTAACAAACGACGCCAGATTAGGGGAATAGTAGCAGATAATTTCATAATGATTGTCTGTACAAGTATTAATTAAAACTTACTGAGACTCTAACCAACCGAGGAAATCCTGTGTGCGGCTAAAATATTTATCCGCGCCAGCATCACGCAAAGCGGCTTGAACTTCCGGCGGATTAAATTCTTTAACATTGGCGCTGAGGAACACTTTTCTATCTGTGGTATGCAGCCGTGCATGATTAAGAATGCAGTGCAAAATCAAGTTATCCGTAGGGTCTTTGTTGATAAAACGTGTATCTAAGCTTGCCTGAAGCATATCGCCCGTTAAGGGAATTATCTCTACCTTGGTGTTGAGATGATCGAGGGCTTGAAAGAGACGGGTTTCGACATCGTTGAATAGCGCCTGATTCTCAATTAAGGCCTGTTGTAAATGAGAAAGGAGAGACTGGGCGTGGGATGAGGTGATATCTCGACGTAACTGGCTGATTTGTTTTTTTAGTTCATCCATAAAACGATTGCGGCGCTTCAGTTCATCCTCTAATGCAGAGAGAGCTTCCATGCAGCAAATGCTTGGTATCGCTATCTGGACTGATGTGGTCGGATTCTCTAGCAAAGTATTCGCTTGGGAGTCGCGTCCTGTGGCAATGCTCATCAAGAAATTTGTCTCAACGTAAAGTATTACCAAGAAGCGCCACCTTCAGAGTAAGTATCTCCATCTTCCAGCACCTGCAACAAACCGATGGTTGCCAATTCTTCCGATCCTGGCGGGGTTTCCGACTTCCAGTGATAGGCTAAGTCTCGCAGCCAAGCTTCAACGAGTGTCTGATGGTATGGCCCAAATATCCGTTTGCTGCTAAATTCGGGGTCGTAATGATTAAGCACTGTAGCAGTCTTAAGTACGCTAACGGGTTCCGATAAATTAGCCCCGTCCCCTTGAAAAATCTCAATGTTTTCAAGGTCAGCCAGCATGGCAAAGGGAATTTTCGTGTTCGCCGCTTGCAGGTAGGATTTTAGTTTCTCGATCGCCCATTGTTTGGCTTTACTATCTTTGAGTTTAGTAGCTTTGACTTCAACTACTAGAACCGTTTGCCCTTCAGGGTTGCAGGCAATAATATCAACAAGAGAATCGCCCTGAGTAAGTTCAAATCTTCCAGCTTCCATTGCCTTAATGCTCCCAGCGCGTTGAGAGTCTCTGTCTTATCCGCCTCTCGTTCATTCCTATCCTAGACATTTTCAACCTTTTGACTCGATAGGTTTGAGCCAAGTTAATCGGAAGCTACCAGTAAGGCTACAGCATAAGCTGCGATACCCTCTTCGCGCCCAACTGAGTCTAATTTTTCATTTGTAGTGGCTTTGATGCCTACTTGGTCGGGTTTTAATTCTAGGACATCGGATAAGCGATCGCGCATCTTCTCAATATGCGGCTTCAGTTTCGGACGTTCTGCCACTACTACTGAGTCAATATTCTCAATTTGCCAACCTCGTTCCCGAATTAGCTGATGCACCTGCTTGAGCAGTTCCAGACTATCAGCCCCTGCCCACTGGGGATCTGTCGGGGGAAAATAATGACCAATATCGCCTAAACTCAGGGCACCGAGCATCGCATCCATAATCGCATGAGTCAGCACATCGGCATCGCTGTGCCCCAGCAATCCTAATTCATGCTCAATCTTCACTCCTCCCAGAATTAAAGGACGCCCAGTAACTAAGCGGTGAATATCGTAACCGTTTCCGATGCGAATCTTAGCCATTTATCCGTTTTCAGCAAAATTTCAGCAACAATACTTGGCTTGGCGACTCGAAGCCGCAGCTACACAAACGAAGTCCGCGCAACGCGAGACTATAAAATTATTTCGGCTTGAAGCCTGGGTCGGCAGGCTTTGTTTGTATAGCCCCAAACTTACAGTCTGAGGGCATCGAAGGACTTTTGCAAGCGGTAGGACTAAACGCTGCGGCTATATCTGCGCCATATCCGTGTATTCAGTTAATAGCTCATCGTAGGTAAGGCTATCGGTTTCCGCTTGGGGACTCCATAGCAGTTCAAACACCATCAGGTAGTCAGGGGAGATGGACGCTACTTTCTCTAAAGCTGACTTCAAAGCTTCAGCGGTGCGAATTTCTTCAAATAACGGCTTGTCATCCGCTGTTCCGACGAGCAACGTGACCACAATATAAGCTGCTGGCCCATCATCCAAGTCAGGCATCGCGGGTTTTTGTTGTCTGACTCTACCACCCACATTTGTAAGCGTTTCCGCACTAAATTTGCTGCGTTCTTGTATAGAAACTTGGTTGAAAATTGCCTCGGCGTCCTCTCGACTTTTCACCGTCTGCGAACTCGCTAAAACATGAGTCCAATTTTCGGGCGATCGCAATAACGCTAAAGCTGATTCTTGTAGTAGCTGCATCAACCCTTCAGAAGTATCTGTATCTACATTCAGGCTCAGTTCCGTCAGCTGAGATTGTATGCTTCGAGCTTGAGCCAGCAACGCCACCTGTATCTTGCTGACCGTAACCGTATTATTCTCTAGTTCTTGAGCCGCACTCCCACCCTTCTTCTTCAAAAAGATAAAATAAGCCCAAAGCCCAATACTCCCAACTGCCAACAACATCAATAAGAAAAGCCAAGGAAAGTCACTCGATGAGTTACTAGCGGTGGAAGAATAGCCAGAATTGGTTGGTACTTGAGCAGGAACAGAATTTGCCGTTCCCGGCGCAGTTTGAGGGTAAGTTGATTGATTCGCAGGAACGTTATTGGGATAATAATTCGGCGGAACGGTGTTGGGATAGGTATAGACGGGCGGCGGTGCAACGGGAACCGGCACGATGACAGTGCTTCCCGGTTGTCTATAGTAAGGTTCATTCCAAGACGAGTTCGGGCGCGTCGGTTGAGTTCTCACTGAGGACGGTAGGGGAGTGGTTCTTTGAAAAGAGCCGCCGCCTGCTCGTCCACCTGTATTGCCCCCGCTCGACTGCGACGGTGTAGAGTATCTGGGAGAGGAGCTACTACCGCTACTGGAGCGACTGGGACTGGAACTAGAACGCGACGGTGAAGAGCGAAAAGAGCCGCCACCGCTTCGTCCACCACTACTTCTAGCCTCGGCTTCATTGCCAATCTTCAGCCCGGTTTCTTGATTGCCAATGGGCAGATGAATATTCACACTGTTGACTACCGTGAAACTCAGGACTGTAGCCCAAAGCAACTGAAGTTTTACGTTTCGTAGCATTTTCGCAGTTCCATTCTTCTCCTCCACGCTAGCTTTTCCTTGCCGCTATTGTCGAGGTGATAAGGTTGCAGTCAATCTGCGGATATCTTTACATTAATTCATTAAAAGAAGATTTTAGAATTAATTTAGGTTTGGAGTGCTAGATTAATGGCTAGATATCAGAATTCTGGGTGAGTGGACACTTACAATAAAGCGGAGATTATTATGTGAATAAAACCCGGCGGCAAAATTTTTACTGAGTCGAGAAAAAGCTCACGCTTAGGAAAAATAAATTATTTTTTAGTTTAGTTCATTGAAATCAAAGAATACTTAATAATTTATTAAATCCATACATCAAAAACAATTTTCACCTATTATCTTACCAATTCCTGAACTTTTCCTGATAATCGGATTAGAGTCAGTAAATATTAAAAAATAATTATGATTTTTAAAATCAAGCAACCTCGGAAAATTTTTATTTTCTCTATTCTTGGTTTGGGTCTAGCGGTAGGAGCTTACTACGGCTGGTTTTTTCTCAGAGACTACCAGACCTTGAGGCAGGTGCAAGCAGATCAAAAAAAGATTGCTGCCTATCGCCAAAAGACTCAAGCGATGCCTACAGATCCTCAAGCCTTTCTTAACCTTGGCAATGCCTACATGACATTCTGGGAAAGTTCAGGTAAAGGCATTCGGATCGCTAGCCAGTTACAACAACAATCTTTGGCATGGGGGTGGCTATTCTCTAAACCGGAGATGCTCAGCGAAGCTGTATTAGCTTATAACAAAGCTCTGCAACTTGACCCAACTTTGGTTGATGCCCATTATGGTCTGTGTTTCGCGTTAGTGGAACAAGGAGAAAGTGCAAAAGCGATCGCGCCTTGTCGCAAAGCCGCTGAACAGCAACCCACAAAAGCTAAGAGTCATCTATGGTTGGGGCTTGCTCTCACTTACGAACGTCAATGGAACGAAGCAGAGGCAAGTTTTCGCAAAACTCTTGAGCTAGAACCGAAGAATGACGATGCATACTACCTACTAGGTAATGTCCTGCTGGCAAGCGGAAAAACAAATGAGGCAGTCGCAGCATATCGTCAATCGATTGAATTAGACCCCAATGCCAACCTGACGTACCTGCGTTTAGGTGACGCTTTTACTGTACAGAAAAAACCAGAAGAAGCCATTGCTGCCTACAAAAAATCAATTCAGGTTGTACCTAATTATCATCTGCCTTACGAAGGGCTGGGGTGGATACTGGCTGAGCAAAACCGATTAGATGAGGCGAGCGCGGCTTACCGCAAAGCGATTGAACTCTATCCTTCCTATACAGATGCTTATCAAGGGTTGGGACAGGTTCTAGTTAAACAAAACAAATTAGATGAGGCAGTTGCTACTTACCGGAAAGGGATTGAATGGAAATCTAAAAAGAAAGATAAAAATGGTGACATCTATTACCTTTTGGGAATAGCTTTGATGAAACAGAAAAAGTTACCAGAAGCGATCGCAGCTTTTAAGCAAGCCCTAAAACTCAATCCAAATGATGCAGATGCGCGTCAGAGTCTGCAACAGGCAGAGAAACAATTAGCATCTACTCAAGGGAAAAAACAGCGATAATTCTTCAATGCATCATCTGCAACGTTGAGAGATTTTGCTCGTGAACAAAAAATCCATACATTCCTTAAGTGCATCTGTCCTATCTGGTGGATTCTTGCTACTGGCTATAAGTCTGTGTCCTCAAACTCAAAAAGCTTCCGCCGATGTAACAGATGAGCAGATGTTTGCAACCAAAGCAACTCTGAATCTGGCGATCGCTCCTCAGTTTGATGATGTCTACCCATTTTCTGATGGGCTGGCTAAGGTTGAAAAAGAGGGCAAAAAAGGCTTTATCGACAAAACTGGTAAGTTCATCATTCCTCCCAAATTTAGGGTTGGACCTGACAATGGCGAAGGAGAGGAAGCACCTGATATTGTTGGCTCGTTTTCTGAGGGACTGGTAGATGTGCAACTGGGCGGTTTTACTGGCAAATGTGGCTATTTCAGTAAAACAGGTAAAGTTGTCATCCCGTTACAGTTTGAGCGTTGTAGCGTATTTTCCGAAGGGCTGGCAGCCGTCCGGCAGGGTGGCAAAACTGGCTACATTGACAAAACTGGCAAGTTTATTATTCCTCCCCAGTTTGATGCCCAGATTTTACCCGCTATGCCTTTTTCTGAGGGATTGGCAGAGGTTCAGCAGGGCAAGAAATGGGGCTTTATTGATAAAACTGGCAAGTTTATTGTTCCGCCAAAATTTGAGGCGACAGTCGCATATTCGCAGGGTTTAGCAGCTGTTCGGCAAGTCAATAAATGTGGCTACATTGACAGTAACGGTAAGGTTGCTATCCCACTCCAGTTTAATGACTGTACTCCTTTTTCTGAAGGATTAGCTGCTGTCCAAAAACAGGGAAAATGGGGCTATATCGATAAAGCAGGAAAGATGATTATCTCTCCTCAGTTTGATCAAGCGATAAATTTCTCTGAAGGACTGGCAGCCATCAATCAGGCGGGTAAATGGGGTTACATCGATAAAACAGGGAAAATCCTTATTTCACCGCAGTTTGAAGAGACAGACCAATTTGTTCAGGGGCTGGCACCCGCTGCTCAGGATGGTAAATGGGGTTTTATTGATAAAACTGGCAAGTTTATGATTACCCCTCAATTTGATGTAGCGACGAAGTTTTCTGAAGGTCTGGCAGCTGTTTATCAGGACGGCAAATGGGGGTTTGTCGCCAATAATCTGCCCTTAAAATAAGCCACATTTGACAGAATAAATGACTTAAAGAGTGATTGAGCGTGACGATCGACAAATCTTTGGCATGGAAGAAACTTTTGTGGCAATGGTTAGTTGCCTGCGTCGTGGCTAAACTGCTGCAAATCATTGTGGACGGAGTTGCCGGAGCGGTTGCATCAGCGACAGGGGGAGGATTCACTGGGGGTAGCACTAGCCTTTTGTTGATCCTCATCGTGTTTAGACTGACCGGCGGTGCTTTAGGCGGAACTGCTCAATGGCTGGTTTTAAGGCAGTGGCTCCCATCTATTCGCTCTTGGGTTCTGGCAACCAGTTTGGGAAGTGCGATCGCCTTGGCGGTAATTAACGGGCTATGGGCAGTGACTCTTATGCCCCCAGCTTCCGGCTTGATAGGTGGCATGATGCCCACGATGTCCGTGCTGCCTCAGTTTTTGTTTGATGGTACCTACGGCATCTTGCTGGGGGTAGCTCAGTGGCTAGTGCTGAGAACAAAAGTGCCGCAAGCAGGTTGGTGGGTACTGGTCAGTGGTGTTGGCGCGATCGCAAGTAGTATCGGTATCGATGTGCTGCAAAGGTTTGTCGGCCCGATGGGGATTGATGTCAGCCAGAGTGCTTGGAATCCATTCTTTTGGGCGATCGCATCTGTCAGCGTTGTGCTTTACGCTGCGATCTCAGGCGGGTTTCTGGTCTGGAGTTTGCGTCAGCGGTTCTAGCGAGTAGAAAAGGACTGCACAACACTCTGGACATTGTTTTCTAACCCGTTACTGCTTAAGAACAAGCGATCGTCATTCAGAACAAATCGATAGATATGGCTTTCACGGAGGGTTGGAGTGTGCCAAAGCATCTGTCCGCTTGTGGCATCGAAGGCATTCACCCGACTATGGTTCTTAGCTGAACCATAGAAACCAAGAGCGCTGACACCTTCGATTTCCATATCAGCCGTGTAAATAATATTGTCTGCCAGAGCGATGGGTCTGGGTTCTTGCCGATCCTGGCGAGATAAGGTAAACTGCCGAAGCATAGCCCCAGTCTGCCGATCCAAAACGACAAATCGCGTACTCGTCTTGGCATCACCATCCCAGATGAAGACTTCGCGATCGCTCGCTAGCTTGGCTTCACCGCCCCGCATCGTATGAGTCCAGCGTTCCTTGCCCGTTTTTAAATCGAGTGCCTTGACCCAACCGGGTTCCTTTCCTGCACGGTCTTTGCTATACACTGCCGGATATACAGTG
This sequence comes from Trichocoleus sp. ST-U1, assembly GCF_039961835.1. Classification (NCBI taxonomy): domain Bacteria; kingdom Bacillati; phylum Cyanobacteriota; class Cyanophyceae; order Leptolyngbyales; family Trichocoleusaceae; genus Trichocoleus; species Trichocoleus sp. ST-U1. Next base: position 10,128 of record NZ_JAMPJZ010000081.1, on the reverse strand, counting down.
TCTCCTAAAACTGTGACATCCGTTAGCTCGGCTGAGGTGTTCCAAGTCCAGAGGACTTTTCCGGTAGCGGCATCCAACCCGGTGAGTTGGTATCCTCTTTGCGGTGTACTGGGATTAACTAAGATGGGCAAAAACACTACCCCATTTTGAACCACAGGCGATTTGGAGTCCACACTCTCAAAGGTAGAAACCATACTGTCTTTGGAGGTGACAAACTTCCAGAGCAGTTTATCTGGAGTACGGGCAGAAATTTCGTTGCGATCGCTCTCTACTCCCTGTCTGACATAGCTGTTGAGAATGAAGGCTCCCTGAGATACTCCAATCATTCCCGCAAAGTCTGAATTGTCAAGTGGCAATACTGCTTTTGTCTTGCCTGTGTTGGCATCAAGCGTCACCAGGTTTTTGGGATCGTCAACTAGTGGTAGTAGCCCGAAATCGCTGGCATAGATAGTATTAGCCTCTATAGCAAACACCCTGCCAATCGGCTGCTGACTGAGCCATTGCACCTTCCCGGTTGCCGGATCGAGTGATTGAAGTGCTGAGGGCTTTGTATTCCCCGTTGGCACCAGCAATCGGTTCTCTGTGGCGAGTGGTTGTGTACTGGCATGAAGATTTACTGACCATACAGGCTGACGAGTCGAGGCAGCACTAATGGCATGAGTAATCGCGTGGTATCCCAGCACAAGCACCACACCCAGCAATATATATTTGAAAAGTTTTTTAACCATGAAAATAACTCCACGTCAACCTCCCAAAATCATAACTTGGAAGAAAAGACCGCTGAGTTTCTCAAACATTTACGCTTTTTGGATTAATCGCTCAGCCTACGAGCAAAACTTGATATTAAGCGATCGCTATCAGGTCACGGTACTCGCTCAAAAGCTCCTCTTGAGTAAGTGCATCAGTTTCTACCTGAGGACTCCAGAGTAGTTCAAACACCATTAGATAGTCGAGGCTGATGGCTGTAACTTTCTCTAAAGCAAGCTTTACAGTATGTGCAGAATTGAGGTTTTCAAATAATGGCTGATCGTCAGCCGTGCCGATTAGCAATGTTACGACGATGTATGCAGGTTGTTCTTCATCTGGATCGAGTTCAACTTGTTGCTGGGTAACTTTGCCATCTACGTTAGAGAGGGTTTCAGCCGTAAATTTGCTACGTTCTTGTAACGAAAGTTTGTTGAAGACTGTTTCAGCTTCCTCCCGACTAGAAACTGTCTGTGAACTCCCCAACACATGAGTCCAGCATTCGGAATTTTCTAGCAGTGCTTGCACAGATGCTTGTAGTAGCTGCATCAACCCTTCCTGGGTTTGAGTATTAGCCGTAAGACTTAATTCAGACAATTTTGATTGAATCGTACCCGCTTGGGCTGTTAGCGCGATTTGTAGTTGGCTAATGGTGACGATATCATTTTCAAGCTCATTCTGATTCATGGTTTTTGGTTTTTGGTTGGAACTGGAATCTTGCAACCAAGCAGCAAATAAATCGGGACGGCGATCGCGCGTTCTCTCGATTTGTCTGTCTCGCCGCCAGCGTTCAATCTCCGCATGATTCCCCGATAGTAAAACATCCGGCACCTTCCACCCGCGAAAGTCAGCAGGACGGGTGTATTGAGGATAATCTAACAACCCCGCCTCGAAACTTTCTGCTTTTAAAGACTCTTCCTTCCCCACCGTTCCCGGTAGTAGGCGAATGGTGCCGTTGAGTAGTGCCAGCGCCGGGATTTCTCCACAAGTCAAGACAAAATCCCCTAAAGATACCTCCCGTGTCACCAAATTCAGCACCCGCTCATCGACACCTTCATAATGACCGCAAATAATTACCAATTGGTCATAATTGGCTGCCAATTCTCGAAACAGCGGTTGCTTCATCGGTTCTCCCTGCGGCGTCATCAGGATCGTCTCGCGTCTGGCTAGAACTGGCAGTGACTCCACAGCACCAAATATCGGCTCTGGCTTCATCAACATCCCTACTCCGCCGCCGTAAGGCTCATCATCCACGCGGCGGTGTTTATCGGTGGCAAAGTTACGGGGATCGATCAGATGCACAGAAGCAATCTGTTTGGCTAAAGCTTTCCCTAACAGTCCCGAACTCAGAGGAGAGGAGAAAAAATCTGGAAAAAGAGTAACAATATCAAATCGCACAGCAGAAGTCGGTGATAGTTAAGTAGTAGGTTGATTTTACCCATTCCCTACGAATTCCTACCGATTACCCACTACCCGGTATCCCTAATCGCAAGATAATGTTAAATATTTTATAAAAAAAGTTGACTCGATCTGGCATTATGCATATAGGATTAAGCCCAAAAGCGACAAGCTATGGGCGATCTGTAACGTTTGTTACTCAACAACCTAGAAAAACAATTAAATTGTTTGGTGATGTTGATGGAACGCCTGCCAGAAAGATTGATAAGGAAATTGAGACGATTGACAAGCGTGAAAATAGAGATTGTCCTGGTGAGCAAGGGGGTTAGAGGGAGTTGAGCAAGAACCATGCATCAGGATAAATTGGCATTCCTATCAACTGGCAGAACGATAGTATTCGATATCACCCTATGCTCAAGAGCAACATGATGCTGCAGTTAGAACCTCAATCCTTAGTACAGAGGATGCCCCAATCAACGAAAACCGCCATCATGGTGATCGGCGGTGCGGAAGACAAAGTTCACGGACGAGAGATATTACAAACCTTTTTTAATCGTGCTGGCTCGACAGATGCCTGTATTGCGATTATTCCGTCAGCATCCAGAGAACCTGCGGTGATTGGCGATCGCTACCTCACCATCTTTCAAGAAATGGGTGCGAAAGTCGTGAAAGTGTTAGATATCCGCGAACGGGAGCAGAGTTACGATCCCTTGATGCAGGAGTACATTGAAGAGTGTACAGGGGTTTTCATGACTGGAGGCGATCAACTGCGACTCTGTGGACTGCTTGGCGAGACGCCATTTATGGAAAGAGTCCGATACCGCGCGCAACTGGGAGAGATTACGCTGGCAGGAACCAGTGCAGGAGCGGCGGTGATGGGACATCATATGATTGCGGGAGGCGGTAGCGGCGAGTCTCCCAATCGTTCCCTAGTCGATATGACGCTAGGGTTAGGGATTTTACCGGATGTGATCGTAGATCAACACTTTCACAATCGCAATCGCATGGCGCGTCTGATTAGTGCGATTTCGGCTCATCCAGACAAATTAGGGATTGGGATTGACGAAGATACTTGCGCCTTAGTGGAAGCGGATGGTCTTTTACAGGTAGTCGGTAAAGGCACCGTGTCTATCGTCGATCCTGGGGAGATATCTCACACCAATCAATCTTTAGTGGGAGCAACCGATCCGATTAGTATTTTCAATCTACGGTTGCATATTCTTAGTTATGGCGATCGCTACCATTTACACCAGCGAGTCATCCTGCTACCCGATGGCTGATGAGTGAATATTACTAGCGGTACTTCAATTCCAAATTTAAAACTTGTCATGATTGCCTTTTTGGCAAAAAACTGTTCGTGGAGAACAGTCTAGTGACTTTTTAAAGCTGGAAACTAGGGAATTGCTTAAAGTAGCAGCGGATTCAGTAAGGGCGAAGCCTTTCTGGCAAAGTTTTCTCTTAAAAGCAGCAGATGTGAAATCGCTTGCATCTTCGTCCCTACCCGCGATTCGACAGCCCACATCCTCTGAATCACCCGCAAAAGTAGCCATGAGAATTTTAAAAATCCAGACATTACGGGGTCCCAACTACTGGAGTATTCGACGGCAAAAATTGGTCGTCATGCGCCTAGATTTAGAAGAACTTGCAGAAAAGCCATCCAATCAGATTCCTGGCTTCTACGAGGGATTAATTCAGGTGCTACCAAGTCTGGAAGAACACTTCTGTTCCCCTGGCTGTCGAGGTGGTTTCTTGAGCCGAGTCAAAGAAGGCACGATGATGGGACACATCATCGAACACGTTGCCCTAGAACTTCAGGAACTCGCTGGGATGCCATCTGGCTTTGGTCGTACCCGCGAAACAGCCACCCCAGGCATTTACCAGGTGGTCATTGAGTACCACGATGAACAAGCCGGTCGCTATGCCGCCAGAGCCGCCGTGCGCCTTTGTCAGAGTATTGTAGACACCGGCACCTACTCCGCTCAGGAGTTAGCACAGGATCTCAAAGACCTGAGGGATTTCGCACGGGCTGCTGCCCTCGGTCCCAGCACCGAAACCATTGTCAAAGAAGCCGAAGCGCGGGGAATTCCCTGGATGCCTTTAAGCGTTCGCGCCATGATTCAGATAGGGTATGGCGTCTACCAGAAGCGGATGCAGGCGACTTTGAGCAACCACTCTAGCATTTTGGGTGTCGAACTTGCCTCCGACAAAGAAGGCACCAAAAAAATGTTGCGCCAAGCCGGGGTGCCGGTTCCGCGCGGCACGGTAATTCACTACCTGGACGAACTTGAAGACGCCATTCAAGAGGTGGGGGGATACCCAATCGTCCTCAAGCCCCTCGACGGCAACCACGGACGGGGCATTACTATCAATATCACCGACTTCCAACAAGCAGAAGAAGCCTATGATGCTGCCAAGAGTGCTTCTAAAACTCGCTCGGTGATTGTTGAACGCTACTATACTGGAAGCGACCACCGAGTATTGGTGGTCAACGGCAAATTGGTGGCAGTTGCGGAACGAGTCCCCGCCCATGTGGTAGGAGATGGCACATCCAGCATCGAGCAATTGATTGAGCTAACCAATAGCGATCCCCATCGGGGTGAAGGGCACGATAACATCCTCACCAAAATTGAAGTAGATCGCACCACCTTCACGCTATTGCAACGGCAGGGGTATACCTTGGAGACCGTGCTACCCGCCGGAGAGATTTGTTATCTGCGGGCAACCGCCAACCTCAGCACTGGCGGGATTGCAGTTGACCGGACTGACGAAATTCATCCCGAAAATATCTGGCTTTGCGAACGAGTCGCCAAGATTATCGGGTTGGATATTGCTGGAATTGATGTGGTGACATCCGATATCAGCAAACCCTTGCGAGAAATGGATGGGGTGATTGTTGAGGTGAATGCCGCCCCCGGATTCCGGATGCACGTTTGTCCCAGCCAAGGTTTGCCGCGAAATGTGGCTGCCCCAGTGCTAGATATGCTCTTCCCGCCTGGAGCGCCCACTCGCGTTCCCATCATTTCCATTACTGGCACCAACGGTAAAACAACAACGACTCGTCTAATTGCCCATATCTTCAAGCAGACGGGGAAAACGATTGGCTACACTACCACCGATGGCACTTACATTGGGGATTATATGGTGGAACCGGGGGATAACACCGGCCCTCAAAGTGCCCAGCTGATTCTTTCAGATCCCACAGTAGAAGTGGCGGTGCTAGAAACGGCGCGGGGAGGGATTCTCCGCTCTGGTTTAGCTTTCAGTGCCTCTGATGTGGGTGTCGTCTTAAACGTGGCTGCCGACCACCTGGGAATTGGCGATATTGAAACGATCGAAGATATGGCTCATCTCAAGAGCGTCGTGGTGGAATCGGTGATGCCAGAAGGCTATGCCGTCCTGAACGCTGACGATCCCTTGGTAGCAGCGATGGCGCGGCGGGTGCAAGGACAAGTAGCTTATTTCACCATGAATCCAGAAAATGAGCTGGTGCGAGAACATACCCGTCGGGGCGGTTTGGCAGCGGCTTATGAAAATGGCTATTTGTCGATTTTGAAGGGAGATTGGGTACTACGGATTGAACAAGCGGTGAATGTGCCGCTGACGATGGAGGCTCGGGCACCTTTTCAGATTGCCAACGCGCTAGCGGCGAGTTTGGCGGCTTTTGCGGAAGGGGTGAAGATTGAGGAAATTCGTCAGGGCTTAAATACGTTCCGCGCTTCAACCGCTCAGACACCAGGACGGATGAATATGTTCGAGATGGGCAAATATAAGGCTCTGATCGATTATGCTCACAATGCAGCCAGCTATGAGGCGTTAGGTGGTTTTGTCCGCAACTGGCCTGGTGAGAGAATTGGTGTGGTAGGTGGCCCTGGCGATCGCCGCGACGAAGATTTCGTTACTCTGGGCATACTCTCGGCTAATATGTTTGACCGCATCATCATCAAGGAAGATGATGATACGCGGGGGCGTCCTCGCGGTGAGGCAGCTGCCTTAATCTCTCAGGGAATTCAGCAAGAAAAGCCAGATTGCCGGTATGAAACCATTCTGGATGAGACAACCGCCATAAATACGGCGCTGGATCAAGCACCAGAAGGCAGTTTGGTGGTCATTTTGCCAGAAAGCGTCACCCGTGCGATTAGCTTAATTGAGGCGCGTCGTCCTCAAGGGGAAAACGGACATCAGCCGGTTGCACCGTCGATAGAAAATCAAAATAGCTTGAAGGCGTCTGTAGCACAGACCCTTTAAACGCTCATCAGTTATGTATTTGTAGGGACACGGCAATGCCGTGTCCCTACCCGTTATTTGAGGTCTTGATTTTCATCTGATGGTTCCTCGTCCACGCCCCTTACTCCGTCCTTGAAGCCGCGTAAAGTCTTACCCAGCGAACTTCCCAGTTCGGGAATCTTCTTGGGACCGAAAATTAAAATCGCTGCGATCGCGATTACTCCCACTTCAGGCCATCCTAAACCAAACATACCCGTTTCCTGCGAACTATCCACAATCAACTATAGGAGACTATCGAGCGGCTGGAGGAAGATAATCTCTTGTAATGGGTATTTCTAACCATTCGCTAAGTTCTTGGGTTAACCATTCGAGTTCCGCTTCATGGATGCCGCCACTCTCAGCGTTAAGTTCATACTGCCTTAATCCTGCCTCAATAATGATTTTGCCTGGAACATCAACCCGGTTTCCTTCTGAGTCTTTTTTATGGTGTTTCGGGATGTATACCAACCTGTTAATATCCTGTCTCAATGCTGGACGAGGACGATGGAATTTAAATCCAAATATTTCCCATGTCAGTGAAATTTGCTTTTGATTGCTATAAAGCTGCGATCGTCCAAATAACGCAAAGAGAATCTGCCAGCTCATACTCACGCCAGCAAACCAAAAGGGTAGTGAAAACAACACCATAAACAAGTTGAAGCCTAGTGGTGCAAATAGGACAGAGCTTGTCCACACGAAGATGAATGAATTCCAAGCGATCGCAAAAAAGCACAACCCTATCGTAGAAGCAGTAAGTCCCTTCGGAGGGATACTAATTTTAATAAAATCTGCATTTTTAGTCAGTGAAATTTTGCTACCAGTTGGTTTCTTGACAACTAGAGGAAAGCTATCTGCTGTTGGATGTTCTTGTTTTAATGCTTGTAGTGCTTCACTAGCAGAAGCCAAGCGTCGATTTAAGCTGGGATGTGTCATCCGCTTTAACCAATTGATTAAAACAGGACTGAGATTGACAGTTTTTTCAAATTTAATTTGCAGGTTATCTGTTTGAGGTAAATCAGCAGGATGTTGACCTGTTGCCAGATAAATTAAAGTTGCGCCTAGACTGTAAATATCGGATGCGGGAACTGCACGTCCGCCAAATTGTTCTGGCGGCATATAACCATAAGTTCCCACAACTGTAATTGTCCCGCATTCCCTGGCGGCGAGAGTCTGCACCGCCCCAAAATCAACTAAATAAACTCCGCCAACATTATTACCAGAACGGCTGGTTAATAAAATATTGCTGGGTTTAATATCTCGGTGGATAACTGGAGGTTGACGACTATGCAAATAGTTGAGAATTTCGAGAATTGCAGTGCTAATTTGCTTGATATCTGCTTCGCTGAAAGTTCGTCCTCCTTTGAGATGTTCCTCTAGGGATTTCCCTTCCACGTAGGTTTGGACGAGGGCAAATCCTTTGTAGTTCGGTGAATTTAGCTCAAAATAATCCAGGTAGCGCGGAATCGCCGGATGTGTCAAAGATTTTAAAGTTTCCGCTTCCCGTTCAAATAACTTAAGCTCCTCCCACTCAAAATCACTGCCAAAAGTCAATAGTTTGATGATTACTAATTGTTGCGTTTTTTGGTCACGCGCTAGGAGTGTGCGTCTTCCAGCGCGTTTTCCAAGCTGTTGTTCGATTTGGTAGCGATCGCCAAAGACTTCACCCTTCATACTTATCGCCTGCCCCTAGCTATTAGCTGTTGTTATAACTCTGGGTTATCGCGGGTGGCAAGCTGATATCCTTAACCTACCTGCCTTTATTACTGGATTCTTGTACGCTAAAGAAAACAAATTTTAAAAAAATGCTCGAAACTTCTAAGCCTTCCCTACGCGAACAACAACACCCTCTGATTCGCAATTTAGCGGACACTATCGAGGCAGTTTGGCACCGCCATCTCGACCTTTCTCCCTACCACCTGCCAGAAGAGTTGGGGTATGTGGAAGGGCGATTAGAAGGTGAAAAGCTAACGATTGAAAATCGCTGCTACCAGTCGCCGCAGTTCCGCAAAATGCACCTGGAATTGGCAAAAGTCGGCACAATGCTGGATATTTTGCATTGCGTGATGTTTCCGCGTCCAGAATACGCGCTGCCAATGTTTGGCTGCGATTTAGTCGGGGGACGGGGACAGATTAGTGCCGCGATCGCAGATCTTTCTGCTACAAGCAGCGACCGCACCTTACCGGCAAACTATACCGCTGAACTTCAGGCGCTACCTGCCCTTCAATTTTCCCAACCGCGCGAACTACCCGCTTGGGGCGCAATCTTTTCAGAATTCTGCATCTTTATTCGACCCAGTAATCCAGAGGAAGAAACCCAGTTTCTCTCTCGCGTCGAGGCGTTTTTAGAAATTCATTGTGTTAATGCCAAAGCCGCCAAACCCGTTTCTGCCGAACAACAAGCTGAAATTTTGCAGGGTCAACGCAACTACTGCACCCAACAGCAGCAAAACGACAAAACCCGTCGAGTGCTAGAAAAAGCTTTTGGCGAGGAGTGGGCAGAACATTACATGACGACAGTTCTGTTTGACTTACCGAGTGCTTAATCTGCTAGTAAGATTCCCTCGCCAGATTGATGCCTACCTCTTAAGATTAATTAATAAAAATAATTTCCTTAAAGGCTATGGCACAGGAATCTGGCTCCAAGAATCAACCATTCGTAAAACCTGTAGGGCGGTGGGCGATCGCGGTTGTCGTGGCTGGTGCTTTAGCAACCAGCGGCGTTACCGTTTACAACCTCTATGCCTTGCGAGAGGCTGCTCAGCAGCCGGTGCCAGCAGTAGAGCCGAGTACGCCTCCTAAGCTTGCTGTGACTGCCTTAGGGCGTCTGGAACCACAAGGGGAAGTGATCAAACTCTCTGCTCCCATGTCAATTCAGGGCGCTGCTCGCGTGGAGCAACTTTTGGTCGGTGAGGGAGATAAGGTCACAAAAGGTCAAGTGGTGGCAATTCTCGACAATCGCGATCGCTTACAAGCAGCTTTGGACAAGGCAAAACAACAAGTCAAAGTCGCCCAAGCCGATCTCAATAAAGTTAAGGCTGGAGCGCAAACCGGGGAAATTACCGCTCAGAAGGCAGCGATCGCTCGTACTCAAGAGGAGTTACGCGGGAGAATTGCCACTCAACAGGCGACGGTAGCTCGCTTAGAAGCCGAACTGCAAGGGGAAAAAAATGCGTCTGTTGCCAAGATTGCCCGCCTGACTGCCCAGATGGATAATGCGAAAAAGGAGTTTGAGCGCTATGAGCAGCTATATCAACAAGGTGCAGTTGGAGCTTCTCTCTTTGACACCAAGCGCTTAGAAGTAGAAACGGCACTTCGGCAACTCAACGAAACTCAAGCCACTGCTAACCAGAAAGTAGCCACCCTGGAACAGCAAATTAACGAAGCCAAAGCCACTGCTAAAGAGACAATCGCCACTCTAGAACAGCAAATCAACGAAGCGAAAGCAACGTTAGAAAAAATTGCGGAAATTCGTCCCGTCGATGTCCAAGCAGCGCAAGCCGAAATTGAGAACGCGATCGCATCCGTCAAACAAGCGCAAGCCGACTTGGAATCAGCCTATGTCCGCGTACCCGTTGCTGGTCAAGTTTTGAAAGTTCATACCCGTCCTGGAGAAACCATTGGTAATAATGGAATCGTCGAAATTGGTCAAACCGATTTAATGGTTGCTGTCGCAGAAATCTATGAAAGTGATATCGGAAAAGTGCGGCTAGGGCAGCAAGCGAC
>NZ_JAMPJZ010000080.1:0-22403 GCF_039961835.1 Trichocoleus sp. ST-U1 | reverse complement strand
TACTTGAACCATTAAGATAAGCAGAACGCTTAAGAAATTATTAATTCGGCATTCGCCTTACTGCATAGGTTGGTTAGGGAAATTACGGGTTGGCTGAAAGCAACCCTAGCTTTGCTGCAAGTTTGGAGGGAATTCAGTGGTTCAGGCTCTCATCGATACTATTTGGTTAGTCCCTTGCTATGCCTTAATTGGTGCTATTTCCGGGCTATTATGGTCGCCCGGTGTCATCCGCCGCACAGGGCCGCGCCCCGCTGGTTACATTAACTTGCTGATGACCTTTTTGGCATTCGTTCATAGCTTAGTGACTCTGCAAGCGATTTGGAACCAGCCGTCTCAAGAAATAACGTTTACATGGCTGTCGGCAGCGGGTTTGGATTTAAATTTCCCCCTAGAAATCTCAGTAATTAACGTTGCAGCGATCGCTTTAGTAACCGGGTTAAACCTGCTAGCCCAGATATACGCGATCGGCTACATGGAGATGGACTGGGGCTGGGCACGCTTTTATGCCTTGCTGGGGCTTTTTGAGGCAGGGATGTGTGCTTTAGCTTTGTGCAACTCCTTGTTCTTTAGCTATGTAATCCTGGAAATCCTCACCTTGGGGACTTATTTGCTGGTAGGACTTTGGTTTAGCCAGCCGCTAGTGGTGACGGGGGCGCGGGATGCTTTCTTAACCAAGCGGGTTGGGGATTTAATCATGCTGATGCCAGTCATTGCCTTGTATCCCCTGGCAGGAAGTTGGAATTTTAACGATCTAGCAGAATGGGCAAAAACCGCTGATTTAGACCCTACACTAGCCGCGCTATTAGGTTTAGGTTTAATTGCTGGCCCGATGGGTAAATGCGCTCAATTTCCGTTGCATTTGTGGTTGGATGAGGCAATGGAAGGGCCGCTTCCCAGCACGATTTTGCGGAACTCGGTCGTCGTGGCAACAGGTGCCTGGGTGTTGATTAAGTTGCAACCTGTGTTAGCCCTTTCTCCGATAGTGTCGTTGGCGCTGATATCGATCGGTGGTGTGACGGCGGTTGGCGCTTCCTTGATTGCGATCGCGCAAATTGATATCAAACGCGCTTTGTCCTATTCCGTCAGCACCTACATGGGATTGGTATTTATCGCTGTAGGCACTCAACAAGATGATGCAGCTTTGTTGTTGATCTTGACTCATGCGATCGCAATGGCGCTGTTGGTAATGAGTGTTGGTGGAATTATTTGGAACAACATCACCCAAGACTTAACCCAACTCGGCGGTTTATGGTCGCGCCGTCCCATATCCGGGTTAGCCTTTCTGGTTGGGACGCTGGGGTTAATCGCTTTTCCGCCTCTAGGCAGCTTCTGGGCATTGCTGAAATTAGCAAATGGTTTGTGGGCAACTCAACCTTGGCTAGTCGGGTTATTGCTGGTGGTCAATGGTTTGACAGCCTTCAGTTTAACGAGAGTGTTTGGGCTGATTTTTGGCGGAGAACCCAAGTCGATGACTGTGCGATCGCCAGAAGCATTTTGGCCTTTAACTTTTCCCATGATAGTTTTGGCCGCCTTCACCCTCCACCTCCCCTTAGTGTTACAGAGCTTGTCGCTACTGCCGAGTTGGGCAACTCTCAATAAAGATATGGCGCTACTGTTGATTTGGTCTAGCATCTTTGGTTGCAGCCTTGGGGGTGCGATCTATCTGAATAAAATGTGGCAAAAACCTGTCCAACTTCCTTGGAAACCCCTGCAAGATTTGTTGGCTTATGACTTTTACACCGCCAAAATTTACCGCGTGAGTATTGTTTTCAGCGTTGCTTTAGTTTCCCGCTTCATCTCTGCCTTTGACCGCTACTTAGTGGATGGCTTCGTTAATTTTGTCGGCGTTGCTTCCCTTTTCGGCGGACAAAGTTTGAAATACAGCACTTCCGGACAATCCCAAGCTTATGCGATGACGATAGTAATGGGAATAATTGTCTTAGGAATGCTATTATACTGGCGCTTCTTTCATGCCGCTTCACCACTCTTTGTAGCACTCGCTCAATAGGTCGAGAGTGGGCGATCGCTGCCCTACCAAACTAACTGAAAACCCGGTTGGTTTAGAACTTTTTGTCATTAGTCCTTTTTAAATTGCAAAGGATACATAACTAATGACAAAATACAAAGAGAGCAAGTCTTTAACCCTTAGGAAGGAAGCTACGAACCAATGAATTCAAAAAAGCAGAAAGGACAATTCTCCAGACGGAATTTGCTGAAATTTAGCGCAGGCGCAGTAGGAGCAGGGGTCGTAACTGCCGGACTCGGAACCAAGTTGGTTTTCCCCGACCAAGCCGTTGCAGAGAATGACATGACCCCCGATCAAGCGCTGCAAAGTTTAATGGAGGGGAATCAACGGTTTATTACCAGAAAAACTAAAAATATCAACCGAGATTTTCAACGTTTGACCGCCGTTGCGAAAACTCAGAAGCCATTTGCGGCGATTCTCAGTTGCGCGGATTCGCGAGTTCCTTCTGAGATTATCTTTGACCGGGGATTTGGAGATTTGTTTGTATGCCGCGTGGCAGGAAATATCGCAACTCCGGAGGAAACCGGGAGCCTAGAATTTGGGGGTTTAATATTAGGAACCAAGGTAATCATGGTCATGGGGCACAAAAGATGTGGGGCGGTAGATGCCACCATTAAAGGTGCCCAAGTGCCTGGTCAAATTGGTAGCTTAATTGAGGCAATAAAACCTGGTGTAGAAAATTCAAAAGGCAAACCCGGCGATCGGCTAGAGAATGCTAGCAAAGCGAATGTTTTGGTTCAAGTAGAAAAATTGAAAACCTCTCCTGTCATTTCTCAGTTAATTCAGGAAAATAAACTGAAAGTTGTAGGTGGTTATTACGATTTGGACACTGGCAAAGTCACCTTACTGAGTTAGGTAGAGCTATAGCAATCCTATTTAAGTGGTGAGATGTCTTCGATTAACGAAGCGCGATCGCGTGTTAACGGAGGGAAAAAGGAGAGAAGAATATCTCCTACATAAATTGGGATTGCTATATAGCCAAACCGCCGTTTCTATGATTCTCATTCAGCCGGTCAACAGAAATCAGCAATCAGGAATCAGCAAATAACAAACCATGCTCAGCACTTTTATTTGGCTACCCTTTTTAGGTGCCGCTCTCGTCGGATTCTTACCTAACTTATCTGCTAGTCAGCTCCGTTTACTTGCATTAGCGATTATCAGTGGAATTTTATTAGAGACAGGATTTCTTTTAACCCAATTCGACCTGAACAATGCCGGGATGCAATTCTCTGAATTTATGCCCTGGATTGAAAAATTGGGATTGAATTACAGCCTTGGTGTTGATGGTTTGTCTTTACCGCTGTTGGCTTTGAATAGCCTGCTGACATGGATTGTTATTTACAGCACCTCAAAGCAGATTACTCGTCCTCAGCTTTACTATTCTTTAGTGCTGCTGGTCAATGCTGGAATTGCGGGTGCCTTCCTGTCGCAGAATTTGATGCTGTTTGTGTTGTTCTACGAACTAGAACTGATTCCGCTGTACTTGTTAATTGCCATCTGGGGCGGAACTGAAAAGCGTGGCTACGCAGCGATGAAGTTTCTCATTTATACAGCGCTTTCTGGAATTTTAATTCTGGCGGCATTTTTGGGTATAACTTGGCTGGGTAACGCTCCTAATTTTGATTACAATGCCAACATTGCTCAAGGTTTACCGTTACAAGCGCAGCTAATCCTGCTAACAATGCTGGTAGTGGGTTTCGGAATCAAAATTCCCCTAGTTCCGTTGCATACTTGGTTGCCAGATGCTTATGTCGAGGCTTCACCACCCGTAGCCATTCTTTTAGGTGGCATCCTGGCAAAGTTAGGAACCTATGGTTTAGTACGGTTTGGTTTAGGAATGTTTCCCGAAACCTGGACAATTGTGGCACCAGGGTTAGCGATTATCGGAGCGTTTAGTGCCGCTTACGGGGCGCTGAGTGCGATCGCTCAAAAAGATATCAAACGCATGGTCGCTTACAGCTCTATCGGTCACATGGGCTATGTTCTGTTAGCCGCCGCCGCTGCTACACCGCTTAGTTTACTCGGTGCCGTCTTGCAAATGGTTAGCCACGGTATCATCTTAGCCATCCTCTTCCATTTGGTGGGCGTTATCGAAAGCAAAGTTGGCACCCGCGATTTAGATGTCTTGAATGGTTTGTTGAGTCCCCAACGCGGCTTACCGCTTACCACTGCTTTGCTAGTTCTAGGCGGAATGGCGAGTGCTGGTATCCCCGGTATGGTAGGCTTTATCGCTGAATTTTTAGTGCTGCAAGGTAGTTTCATCGTATTTCCAATTCCAACCCTGATTTGTGTAATTTGTAGCGGTTTAACGGCAGTTTATTTTGTGATTCTCATTAACCGCACCTGTTTTGGCAAACTGAACAATGCCGCAGCCTACTATCCCAAAGTTGAATGGGTTGAGCGCACCCCAGCTTTAGTTTTAGCAGCCTTAATCTTCTTCTTAGGAATCTTCCCCAATTGGCTGGTGCGTTGGAGCGAACCGACAACCGCTGCAATGGTTGCTACCATGCCCACGACTACTACTCAGCAAGTTGCTATCAACTACCAAGCTTCAGTTCAGGAGTAGAAAATTACTTTCATTCCTCTCGTTCCTTTGCTCAGCCTGGAAACGAAAAACCTCAGCTAAAATTTCGTAGGCTGGGTTGAGGAACGAAACCCAGCAACCCCTATAGAGCTAAATCTAAGCTCAGGCGGAAAATGAGAAACCTAAGCCCCCAGATCCCTTAAAAGCCAGGGAAGGGGTTGGGGGAAAGGTCAAAAACGTCAAAAACACTGCCCGCACAATTAAATAACGACTCATCAAAAAACATTCAGTAATTCATCTAAACGAACTAAAAAGGGACTAAAAATGGTACAAACTCCATCTAAGCCTTCAACAAAATTACCTCCTTCTAACCATGAATTTGCCGAAATTATTCACCGCTTAGAAGCTGGTGGTGCCATGCTGCCAGATACGCCGGAAAATCTCATGCAAATTATCGGTATTTATAAAGCGTATGCAGTACCGATGGATTTCTACTGGCGCGACCTGCTTTATATTGCCGAGCATGTCTTTTTAAATCCCTTTCCCTTCTTTAAATACTTCTTGCCCAAAGAGTATTTAGAGTTACATAATCATTACGCTGGAGACGATGCAGATTTGCGGATCTGGCGCGGAGAAGCTACCGCTCATCCCGAACTTCTAGAGTTTATCGAGAAGGGCGAAACTTCTAAAATGCCCAAGTTATTCCATCACTTAGGGCATGACCGAATTAATATGGAATTTGCCGAAGCTTGTATGCAAGCAATGCTTTGGCACGGCAGAGATATGGGCTGGGGTAAATTCGATGCCTATCTGGATACCGATGAATATAAAGCGAATGCAGATAGAGCAATTAAGGCTTACTTCAAAGGCAATCCGGCGATGCTGGGATTGTATAAACTGTTCCCTGATATGTTCTTAGAACAGGTGCGCCAACTGTCTTACTACAGTAATTTAGGCTTGTTCTGGGAAGTGATGGCTCCAGTTTTCTTTGAGATGTCCGACCTCTACGATGAGGGGAAAATTACCAGTGTGCCGGAAGCGATGAATTTTCTGGTAAATGGAATTTTTGCGATCGCGGGTCGTCCAATTTATCATCACGTTTACATTCGGGGTGAAAAGTATGAAATTATCCCCAAATCTTGCGGTTTCACATGGCTGTACGAAGCAGCATTACCGTATGTGGAAGCTGTATTCTACCGCACCGCTCCATTCCGGGGTACAAAATCTTACAATGCTCAGGCAAAGCAAGTTCCGGAAAATCAGAAAGATTTCCACTATGGAATTCTCTATGCTGATGTATTTCCGGTGGGAACTGCTGGCATTCCGCCGACATTGTTAATGCAGGATATGCTGCATTTCCTCCCACCCTATCTCGTGGATTACTATCGCCAACACTGCCGCGGTGAAGATGATATGTTAATCCAATTAGGGATTACTTTCCAACGCTCGATGTACTGCGTTACTTCTGCTGTTATCCAAGCATTGCGGACTGCACTTCTGTATCCTTTAGATGACTCCAATCCGAAGCATTTACAAGCAAATCGGGAGTTTTTTGAAGCTCAGATGGATCGCTTTAAGCGTCCTGAAGCTCGTTTGCGGGATATTCAGCAGTCGGATTATCGATAGGAGATCCCCCCCAACCCCCGCGCTAACGCGCCGCTTCGCTGGAAAAAAGGGGGGCTTTTAAAAGGAGCGATCGCACTCCGATTCCTTGATTCCTCCAACACACCTCAAATAGGGTTTTTAAAAAGGGAGCGATTGCTCCCTTTTTTTTATTTAACCCATTAAAATTACCGTGTCGATAACGTGAATCACGCCATTATCTGCTTCGATATCTGGTGCGAGAACTGTAGCATTTTTCACCTCAAAACCATCAGAACAATCAATTCTGATGGGTGAACCTTCCACTGAGGTGACAGAACTTACTTTCTCTAAATCGGCTTTCATTAACTTGCCAGGAACGACATGATAGGTGAGAATTCTGGCAAGCTGGGGAATATTTTGCACCAAGGTTTGAATCGTTCCGGGTGGAAGTTTGGCAAAGGCATCATCATTCGGTGCAAAGACAGTAAAAGGGCCAGGACTTTTCAGCGTGTCCACCAACCCTGCCGCTTGGACAGCAGTTACTAAAGTTTTGAAAGAACCCGCACCAACGGCAATATCAACAATGTCAGCCATCTGTTCTCACTTAATAGATTGTATGGAAAAGCTCTGATAACAGTGTAGGGTGAGCCTTGCCAATATTATTGGATTGGCTATTTGCGATCGCTTTAAATCTTTAATGTTCGTTAAAAGCAGTTGTAATCTCTTGATCGCAGAGATTTGTTCACGTAGACAGAACCACCTGATTGCGTCCGCGTCGTTTGGCTTCATAGAGAGCTTTATCTGCGGCTTCATTGAGTTGGGTCGCTTCATCTACGTTGGGAAAGACAGCGATGCCACAGCTAAAAGTAACCGAAAACTCAGCGCCGTCAGACTGCTGCCGAACTTGTGCAAAACCTTCGCGGATTCGGTTGAGAACTTGCACGGCTGTTGCACCATCTGTATTCGGGAGGATAGCCGCAAACTCTTCCCCGCCATAACGACCCGTGATATCAGTTTTTCGCAAACGCTGCTGCAACAGACGGGATAAACTTTTCAGTACGCGATCGCCTGTGAGATGACCATAAGTATCGTTGACTGACTTAAAATCATCAATATCAATCATGGCAAAGGCAAGGTTCGTCTTTTCGCGCTGACCTCGTTGCACCTCAATACTGAGTTGCTCTTTAATCGTCGTATGATTGAGCAGCCCAGTCAGACTATCGCGCACCATCACCGAACGTAAAAGACGCGATCGCTGCACTCGCGGCATCACCGACGCAATCAGATGATTTGGCTGAATCGGCTTGGTTAAAAAATCATCCCCGCCTAGCTGAATCGCCGCTAGCTGCTTATTCAGATCCGTCTCCATCGACAGAAACACAATCGGAATGCCCACATAAGCTGGTTGCTGACGGATCACCGCTGCCAGTTCCACTCCATCGCATCCCGGCATATACATATCCATCAAAATTAGATCCGGTCTGAACTCAATTAACGGCGGCATCACCTGCAACGGATCTGTCACCACCAGCGCCGTCATTCCCGCCTGTTCCAAAGTCCAACCATAGAAGGATGCCAAAGGCGCATCATCGTCAACAATTAAAATGCGATACGGCTCTGGTGCTTGCGGCACTGTCAGCAAATCCAGCGCGTCAATCAATTCTCCAATGTTAATTGGCTTGGGAAAATACGCCTTTCCACCCGCTCTCACCGCCTGTAAACGAGCCATGAGATCGTTTCTGGCAGAAATAAACAAAACTGGCAGCGGTTGCTCTCGGTGCTGCTGGATGGCAGTAATTGTTTTGGGGCCAGCGAGACTGTCTTGGGGGAAAACAACATCTACAATTGCAGCGGCGGGTGGTGTTTGCGCGATCGCCTCCTCCAGTTCAGCAATTTTGTCAAAAGTGCGAACCTGATAACCAAAACAACTGATTTGCAACGCCAAATCCTGCGATAGATGCGGATCGTCTTCCACCAAAAAAATCAGCCGATTCTCTGTCCAAGGCTCTTGAGACTGCAACGGGGGGAGGTTTAGATCCAGTACACAAGTGTCCTCCACAGCGATCGCCTGTTTCAATCCTCCTACCAGCACGCAGATTTGTGCTTGTTCTTCTGCGGTTGGCAACTTTCCACTATCCAAAATCGCTTTGAATACCAGTTCCAAAGTTCGCGCCGCATTCCCTAACCCCAGCAAGCCAAACGTGGCACTAGAACCCGCCAAACGGTGCATCAGGTGGTGTAGCGTTTCCAAAGGTGAGGCAGCGGCTTCTAGCAGGGACTGAGGCGGATTTGGAGAATGCGAAAGGGGCTGAACCTTTGAGGTGCTGAGGGGTTGATGTTCTTGATTCTCTCCTGCTCCAGGCAGGGTTTCCCCGCCCCTACATCCTGACTCCCCAGCTACGGTCCCTCTTTCCTCAAGGCTTCCCAGCAGCTGATTCCAAATTGTTTCAATCTGCTCAATTCGACTCGGCAGTTGTTGCCTATAGGCAAGGCGTAAGGCATTGAGTTGTTCTTGCGGATCTTGAAGCGCATCAATCATGGTACTGAAACCACATACGATTGAGAGTTGCAGAAAGGGTCATGGGATCGAACGGCTTCGCAATCACATCCAATACACCAAGTTGCTTATAATAAGCTACTTCATGGGTTTGCACTTTGGCTGTCAAGAAAATTACCGGAGTGCTTAAAGTTTGCGGGAGTTCCCGCAGTGCCTTTAGGGTGGTCATCCCATCCATCCCAGGCATCATCACATCCAGCAAAATCAAATCTGGGGCAAATATCGGCGCTTTCTGAATCGCTTCGCTCCCAGAACTACAGACTTCTACCGTGAAACCGCCGACTACTTTCAAACCCAAGCAGGCAACGGTCTGAATGTCCGGATCATCTTCCACCAACAAGATACGAGTTAAAGATGGAGTTGTCATATTGCTTTTGATTGATTACTCATTAATTTAAACTGAGTTGGAAGAAAAAGCATATCTATAAAAAAAGAGAAGATTCTACAATTCATTTGAGATTGCAATAGTTTAGGGTTTATTGTTCTTACCTCTACGAATAACGAACTCCTTCCCTATCTCCAGAAAGTAGTAAGACTAAATTATTAGTAAGCTCGGAAAAGCGCTTTTTACTCCCCGTCTTACCCTTGCCATGTTGAGTTCCTTACCTCAAACTCCACGCCTCTCAACGCGGAGAACCAAGCAGGATGGGAATGGCTCCCCAGTCTACAATATGACATGGTTTAATTCGGTCATCCTACTAAATATTTTGATTTTTAGTTTATAAATTAAAAATTTAATAACAACTATTTAAACTCAATAAAATTTAAGTTTCAATAAACGTTTAATTTATTGAAACTTAAAAAAACAGAATTAAGAAGCGGAATTACCGCGTCCAATTAGGGATTTAATCGTTTCCAGCAACTGCTGATTGGAGGTGCGGGACTTGACGAGTGCCGCAGCTACGTGATGTGCCGCCTCCATGCCAACGGTATTGGCGGAGAAAATGACTGCGGGGATGGAGGAAAAAATCTGATTGTTGAGATCCGCTAGCAATTCTAGACCAGAACCATCCGGTAAACTGAGGTCAAGAATCACTAAGTCAAAAGTTTTAGAAGACAGCTTGTGTCTTGCCTCATGAAGATTTTTAGCTGAATCAATTTCGGCGATATTCTGCAAAATTGTTGAGACCACCTGAGTTAAATCCGGATCGTCCTCAACATACAAAATATGAGGCTTACTGTCTGAGTTCTGCCGAACTGCTTGGCGGACAGATGCCATCAATCGCGCCTGATCGATTGGTTTATCCAGCCAGTCTATCACCGGCAATCCACCGCCACTGAGTTGTTCGCGCCCCTGTTGGGCTTTGGCAGAAACGACCACAATCGGGAGACTCTGAGTATTTTCATCTTCCCGCAGTTCGCGGATCAAAGAGATGCCATCTTGACCGGGTAGCGCCAAATCTACAGTCATCGCTGCATAGCAATTTTCTGACAAAAGCTGCTTGGCTTGGGCTGCATTGTAGGCGATATCTGCACTTAAACCTTCTTGTTTCAGCATCAGCGACAGCAGCGTGGCAATATCGGGATCGTCTTCACAGATAAGGATGGGGAGACTTTCCGGCGAGTGGGAAGTCATAATCTTTGAGATCCGTGCTTCTTGCCATTCTGGTAAATCGAAGTAGAAAGTCGTCCCGACATTCGTTTGAGTTTCAAAACTAATGTGTCCTCCGAGTTTTTCTACGATCGCTTTGCAGATACTTAAACCTAAGCCAGTTCCTCCCTTTTGACGGGTATCTGAGGAATCTGCTTGAGCAAATTTCTGAAAAATCCGGGGGCGAAAGTCTTCGGGAATGCCACAACCGCAGTCGGTAACGGCAACTCGGATGGTATTTGGCGATTGAGTTGGACGGGAAACGGAGAGGGTGACGGTACCATTGGGGGGAGAGAATTTGGCAGCGTTGGAGATGAGGTTAGCCAGTACCTGCATCAGGCGATCGCGATCGACATTTACCTGAACACCGGACAACTCAGACTCCAGTACCAACTGCACCCCAAACTGTTCGCCATAGCCCCGGTTCGCCTCCAGCGCCTGCTCTACGAGGGGCATTAGTTCCAGCGGCTGGAGATGAAAATCCATTTTGCCGGATTCAATCTTTTCAATATCTAAAATGTCGTTAATCAGGAGAATCAGACGCTCGGTATTTTTATAAGCAATATTCACTAGCGCCTTTGCCTCATTGGGAATTTCACCCGTCACACCTCCAGCAATTAAACTCAAGGAGCCTCGCACCGAAGTGAGCGGCGTCCTCAATTCATGGCTGACGATGGAGACAAATTCGTTTTTCAGTCGCTCCATCTCCTTGCGCTCGGTAATATCGCGCACGATTGCCAGCACTTCATCCGCTCCGTTGACAACAACGCGAGCTTCATAATCGCGCACAGAGCCTATCTCTCCGGTTGGGTAAGCGGGATTCAAGGGGGCGAGCAGTTGATATTCAAAAACTTGGATCTCGTTAGCAGACAGCGCTTTGGCTACATAATGCAGCATTTGCTGCGCTACCTCGGTTGGCAAAAGCTCCTGCACAGTTTGACCGATGACTTGAGCGGGAGCGATCGCCCGAACGTCATTTTTAGCCGCTCTGAAGTCTAGAAAGGTGCCATCTTCACGGATGCGAAACATCGAATCTGGGATTGCGTCGAGGAGGGCGCGAGTTTTGGCTTCACTTTGGCGCAGCACTTCGCTTTGGCGGAGGGTTTCCTCTACTTGGATGCGTTCGGTGATGTCGGTGGCGACGCCAATTGCGCCCATGACTTCGTTGTTGGCGTTTCGCAGGGGCGAATAGCGAACCTCGAAGGTCAATTTGCCCATTTTTACCAGGGATGTTAAGGCTTTGCCGGATAGCGCTTGCCGAACCTCTTCGAGAATCTGTGGGAAGCGGCGGTACACCTCAAAGATGGATTGACCAACCACCTTCCCCGCTTCCAGTCCCAAAGTATCCAGACCGCTCCCTTCGGAAAAGGTAATGACACCCCGATCGTCTAAGGCAAATAGAACGATGGGCGCACTTTTCACGACAGTCCGCAGACGTTCCTCGCTATCGCGCAATGCAGTCTGAGCGGCTTGCGATCGCGCTAGTTCCGCTTCTACTTGCTCGAACAAAGCGGCTTGTTGAATGGCGATCGCGATTTGCACGCTCAGTGCCTCTAGCAGTTCGACTTCCTCATATTGCCACTGCCGCGACGAGCGACAGTGATGGGCAATCAGCAACCCCCACAAGTGGTCTCCTTGCAAAATCGGCACGACTAGATTCGCTCGCACCTGAAATTGCTCTAGCAATTCAATATGGCAGGGGTTGAGCTGAGCCGTGTAGATATCTTCAATGACACGGATACGACCTTGTTGATAAGCCGCAGCGTAGCTTTTGCCAAAGCACGGATCTTTGATATTGCTTCCCAGCACCGCCAACCACTGGGTACTCACGGACTCTACAACGACGGTGCCACTTCCATCCGGCTCAAAGCGGTACAAGATCGTTCGGTCTGTCTGAAGAAACTGCCGCACTTCCGCCACGGCAGTGTTGAGAACATCCTCCAGCTTCAAGGATTGGCGGATACGCTCTTGCATCGCTCCTAAGAGCTGCTCCCGTCGCAGAAGCTGCCGTAAAACGGCTTCAGCCTGCTTGCGGGCGGTAATGTCGGTGTGAATCCCAATCAACCCGACTACATTACCATTGTCATCGGTGATGGCATCAGCCCGAAGCAAAATCGATATAGTGCGATCGCTCTGGGTACGCATCTCGACTTCACCACTCCAGCAGGAGTTGCCTTGTTTGATCGTGCTGATGACTTCACGAGCGACATTCGGATCGCAGTAACGGATGGCTGATCCCCCAGCAGTATTGATTTCTTCTGTGGTGTATTCAAACAATTCCACAAACGCCGGATTGTGATAGAGGGACTGCCCTTTGGCGTTCGTAATGATGATGGCATCACTCGCATTTTCAACGGCTTTGCTAATCCGAATCAGATGTTCTTGGGCTTCCACTCGGTCGGTGATGTCAGTTTGGACACCCACAAAGTTTGTGAGTTTTCCTTGGGGATTCTTTACTGGCGCAACTCGCAGTTCGTTCCAGAAAAGCGTCCCATCTTTGCGGTAATTCCGCAAGGTGACATTGCACTCTTTTCCGTCCCGGATTGCCGTTCGCAATTGAGCGATCGCCGGTTGCTCTGTATCGATTCCTTGCAAGAAGCGGCAGTTGTGCCCTAAAACTTCGCTCTCGGAGTACCCGGTCATTTCCTGGAAACTGGGATTGATATAAATCAAGGGATTGTCTGGCAAGCTCGCGTCGCTAATCACGATGCCGTTATTGCTAGCAGCGATCGCCTTCTCCAACAGGTGTAGGTGTTCCTGTGATGGATGGCGCTCGGCGATCGCATCTCTCGACACGATCAATCCGCCGATTTCACCTGTGCCCGTGCGCCACGGCTGTACTTCCCACCTTACCCACTCCACAGTTCCATCAGTACGGGGTAAAGATTCTTCAACCTTCTCGATGCTTCCCTCTAAACAACGCTGATGGATTGCCCGCCAACGCTCAATTTCACAACGCTCAATTTCACAACGCTCAATTTCATAGTAAGAGCGCCCGATAATGTCCTCGCCAAGATTGCGCTCCGTCAGCCATCGACGACTGAACAGCAGGTAACGCATCTCGCGGTCGAACATGGCAACGGCTGCTGGCGCTTGCTGGATAAACAGTTGAAGCAACTCTTGGTTATCGGTGTAATTCATGAGTCAGGCTGGGGGTGAGCGGGAAGTTAAAGTGACGCAGCTAAACACTTCTATTCCAAGGGTGCCCAAATGCAATCTTTAGCTATCATCGGCATCACCAAATCGCTGCTTCCGGGCGCTGACAATCCGGCTCAGTGCAGGAACCGATCCCTCCTTAGCCCCTTTTTTAAGCGGGAATTAGATCGGAGGATTGGGGAGAGCGAAATTGAGAGCGCTGGAGCCAAAACTCATGTCACAAGTCCATGAAATTTTGAATTTTTGGTTTGGCAAACCCGATGAGGCGGGTTATGGGAAACCCCGTAAAGTCTGGTTTACCAAAAAACCGCAGTTTGATGAGGAGATCCGAACCCGCTTCTTAGGAGACTACGAACTAGCCGCAGCGGGTCAGTTAAATTCCTGGAAGGAATCGCCCCAAAGCTGTTTAGCACTGATACTGCTATTAGATCAATTTCCACGCAATTTGTTTCGCGGGAGTGCCCAAGCCTTCGCTACCGATAGCCTTGCTCTGTCTGTGGCACAGCACGCAGTTGCCAATGGCTTCGATCGAGAATTGCTGCCAGTCCAGCGATGCTTTATTTATTTACCTTTTGAACATAGTGAAAATCTCGAACATCAGCGTCAGTCAGTGGAGTTATTTCAGCAATTGGGCGACGATCCTGACTGTATTGATTACATTTCCTACGCAGTTCGACACTTCGAGGTAATTGAACGCTTTGGGCGATTTCCCCATCGCAATCAGATTCTCGGTCGAGAGACAACGACCCAGGAGGCAGAGTTTCTTCAGCAGCCTGGGTCGTCATTTTAACGATTAAGATGCAACTGCATTGACTGTCTTGTCGCGCTGTCCCCTACTTACGAGTTGCTCGTTAAAGGACAGGGCGCTTGGCTTGCACCTTCACCTGCAAACCCGCTGTATGCGGTTGATACTCTTTCAAGTCGATCTTGACTGGCTGGACGTTCCAAATTTCTTGGCAATACTCCTTAATCGTGCGATCTGAGGAAAATTTCCCCGTGCGAGCAACGTTGAGAATTGACATTCGAGTCCAGTGCTTTGCGTCTCGATAAGCTCGGCTGACTTCTTGCTGGCAGTCAATATACGCTTGGTAGTCGGCAAAGAGCATATACTCATCCCTGTCTAGCAACGATTCCACAATTGGTTTGAAAAGGTCGCGATTGTCGGGTGAGAAGTAGCCGGAAGCGATCGCGTCGATCGTTTGTCGCAGTTCGGCGTTGCTATGGTAATAGTCTCGCGGGTTGTATCCCCTTGCCTTCAGTGCATATACTTCTTGAGTTGTCAAGCCAAATAAGAAAAAGTTTTCAGGCCCGACTTCTTGGCGGATCTCGATGTTGGCACCGTCCAGCGTTCCGATGGTAAGCGCCCCATTCATGGCGAACTTCATGTTGCCCGTCCCGGAAGCTTCTTTGCCCGCCGTGGAGATTTGCTCGGAAAGATCGGCGGCTGGATAAACTCGCTGACCGAGAGAGACCGAGAAATTTGCCAAGAAAACGACCTTAATGCGATCGCGCACATCCGGGTCATTATTGACGACTTTCGCCACCGAATTAATCAACTGAATGACCAGTTTGGCAATGTAGTAGCCAGGAGCGGACTTGCCTGCAAAAATAAAAGTCCGGGGCAAGATATCAACATTGGGATCTTTTTTGATCCGGTTGTACAGCGTAATAATGTACAGCACATTCAACAGCTGACGCTTGTACTCGTGAATCCGCTTCACCTGAATATCAAACAGAGAATCTGGATTTACTTCAATGTCGTTGTAGAGCAGAATGTACTCTGCCAAGGATTGCTTATTTTTGCGCTTAATCGACGAGAAGCGAGAACAAAACTCAGCATCATCAACAAACGCTTCTAGCTGCTTGAATTGATCGAGTTGTGTTACCCAATCATTGCCAATTTTCTCGGTAATCAGCTCAGACAGATGGGGATTGCTCAGCAACAACCACCGGCGCGGTGTCACCCCGTTCGTTTTGTTATTAAACTTTTCGGGCCACAATTCGTAGAAATCTCGCAAGACATCCGCTTTGAGCAAATCTGTATGCAGTGCTGCTACCCCATTGATGGAATGGCTACCCACGCAAGCTAAATGCGCCATGCGGACGTACTTCTGGGCACCTTCCTCAATAATTGACAATCTCCCCACCCGCGCCTCATCTCCCGGATACTTGGCACGTACCTCATCGAGAAAGTGACGGTTAATTTCATAGATAATCTCTAAGTGCCGAGGCAACAGATGCTCAAACAAGCTCACAGGCCAGCGTTCTAGAGCCTCAGAGAGCAGTGTATGGTTCGTGTAGGCGAAGACGCGCCGGGTGATGTACCAAGCTCGGTTCCAGCCTAATTCGTACTCATCCACCAGCAACCGCATCAGTTCGGCAACCCCAATCGATGGGTGCGTGTCGTTGAGCTGGATAGCGACCTTGTCGTAGAACCGATCGAAAGTCCGGTGAATGCGCTGATGCGAATTGATAATGTCTCGGAGAGAACAGCTGACGAAGAAATACTGCTGTTCTAGGCGCAGTTGCCGACCCTGAGAGGTGTTGTCGTTGGGATAGAGAACTTTTGAGATATTTTCAGAAAATATCTTGTTGGTAACGGCACCGGCATAATCACCGCTGTCGAAAACCTGGAAGTCGAACTCTTCAGAAGCCCCCGCCCGCCAGAGACGCAGCGTATTCACTGTATTGTTGTTGTACCCAGATACGGGTGTATCGTAGGGCGTCCCTAAGATTTTCCGATCGGGAATCCAACGCACTCGATAACGACCTTGTCCATCGCTGTAAGCTTCTGTATATCCGCCGAACTTCACTTCAACGGTTAATTCTGAGCGGCGAACTTCCCAAGGGTTGCCAAACCGGAGCCATTTGTCGGGGTGTTCGACTTGAGCGCCATCCTGAATCCATTGATCAAAGATCCCGAATTCGTAGCGAATGCCGTAGCCAACTGCCGGAATTTCTAAGGTGGCGAGGGAGTCGAGAAAACAGGCCGCCAGACGCCCTAAACCCCCATTGCCGAGTCCGGGTTCTGATTCTAATACTTTGAGGTCGTTGATGTCGAGTCCGGACTCGTGGAGAGCTTGGCGTGCCCGTTCGTACAAACCTAAATTGAGTAGGTTATTGTCCAACTGACGACCCATCAAGAACTCTGCCGATAGGTAATATACGGTTTTGACATCTTTGTCAATGTAGGTTCTGCTGGTGTTAATCCATCGGTGCAGCAAGCGATCGCGCACAGTATAAGCGAGAGCCATGTAGTAATCATGGGGCGTCGCCCAATACTCATCTTTTGCCAGCAGGTAATACAGGTTATCTGCAAACGCCCGTTTCAGGGTCACGACCGTCATCCCAGTGCGATCGTCTTCCACCTGAACTTCAACGGGTTCAATGGGTTCAATGGGTGTCTCCAAGTGGTCGGCGTGCCCGTCATACGGCGGCTCAAAACGCCCCCCCTGCGAGGGCTGATGACTACTTTCTGTCATGTATCAATCTCCGTTTAACAGCAGTCTGTTGCTAGTCCCAATCCTGTCATAACCGGCTTTAGGCTGGCACGGCGGGAAGTATTGGCGGGAAGTATTGGCAATATGCCTCCGGCACGCTGCACGAACGCATCTTCACAAAACCCGTGCCGAAGCGAATTGTGTAAATCTTTAATTTAAACCCAAAATTATTATATTTTGGCTAATGATTTTTATAGTTTTTTATTAAGCAAACTCAGAGAAATAAACATAACTCTTTATAGCGGCTGATGGTGAATTTTCACAGGGTTCCAGCAGTACCGTGCCCTAAAGAAAAACAGATATAATAACTTTTGTTACAATTCATCTGTAAATAAATGCAGACTAAGCCGTTTTTTTATTAAAAAGTAACAACTTTTTAAGGTTTAATGTCCAATTTAAAAATTTTTGGTTCAGCATCAACACAGAATCTTCACGATTTATTCCCTAAATTAGATGTAAAAGTAAAATGAAAGATTTAGTAAATACTACAGGGAGAGAAAATAGCATGAGCTTGCTGTCTTGCTTTGCGTGGTTGAAAAACGGCTTTCTGGGAGTCCCGCAAAAAACAACTAGGGAACTTATTGCACGACATTAACATTCGATAGGGAAAGAACAAGATTGTTAAGTGTTACCTAGGAAGAAGTAGTGAATATGAATGCTGAGACACTCAAAAGCAAGTATGCAGCAGGACAAAGAGACTTTCGGCAAGCGAATCTATACCGAGAAAAACTCACCTTTGCTTGTCTAGATGGAGCGAAGTTCAGTCAAGCTAATCTAGGCATGATCAACCTCAGGGGTGCAAATCTGCGTGGAGTAGACCTCCAACAAGCACACTTGATGAGGGCGAACTTGAAGGATGCAGATTTAACGGGAGCCAACCTGGAGGGAGCGAATTTAGCGGGAGCAAATCTCAGCGGAGCCAATCTTACGGGAGCCAATTTGAAAAAGGTAAATCTAAACCGAGCCGTATTAGGTGGAGCGAACCTGAGTCAAACTAATTTAAGGTACGCAAATCTCTGCGAAACCATTCTGTTTGGCGCAATTTTAACAGGAGCGATTCTGCTCAAAGCAAATGTAGCTGGAGCAGTTTTGCTGAAGACAAATCTGACGAATGCGGCTGTAATTGAAACCGATTTGAGCGAAGCACGCTTAGAAGAGGTCACGATGCCTGATGGTACAATCCATCAGTAATCGGTACGTTACTGCTCAGTGCAAAACATTTTTTACATTCTGAAAAACCGTTTGTGAGGAGCGCTAATTAAATAACCGATATACTTTCACCTTGTCAGTTGGATTTAGCTAAAGCGAAATCTAACGCTAAATCCGGCAGTCTTGGTGGGTGCTGTGACCTCAAACGCTACTTGTTGGGATTACCGTTAGAAAATCAATCGGATTAGGCTGAGTTTTGTGCTTTCACCTAACCGATAGGCGATCGCATCTGACCTTGACACCATCTTGACACCATAGAGAAAGACACGATTAGTTCCTTGATTCGTAAGATATATTCTTGAAGGATGCCACTCCCTTGTAAGTAGGCTTAGCCTCCATCCTATTTACTCACCACCAGAAATTTTTATGGAAACCGTAGCGTCGATTTTGCATCAATCGGACGGAGAAATTAGTTTTCTTGTTGATGATGTCCAGGTATGTCGAGATATCATTCCTGTTAGCGAGGCTTGGAGTAAATTTGAGGAGCGATTAGGTTCTCCATTATTGGCATTCAGCCACAGTAACTCATTTGAAGTCATTCAGGAATCAGGGAATCATCCTCTAGTCACTGCTGTTCATATTGCCCACAGCGAACATCGACCGCTGTTGCTGACTCCAGATGTAATTTGGCTGACAATTGCCCAAGGGTTTGCACAACATATCAACAATCATGCCGAAGAGTTGCGATCGCGTTTTGTGGGTCATTCCGGCAAGCTGGAGTTAAAGGTTGAGACTCAAAAACTCGATCAACCGAATGACTGGGCTGAAGTGATTGAACAATGGTCAGAACGCATTCGTCACAATGTTAAGCCCGATATTCACTCACTCATGGTGTGCAACTTCAGCACCACTACATCCATCATCCAAACTGCAAGTCAGGTGGTGATGATGGATGCGTTGCAGCAGTATTTTGATTATATGCTCTATGCCATTTGCGGCATTCCTGGGATTACAGTGCGCGGAACAGAAGCCGACTGGCGCAGTATCCGACACCGGGTTGAAGCGATCGCTGCTTACGATTTGGGTTGGTGGACAGAACGGCTGTTGCCAATTTGTGACGCTTTGATTGACACTGTTGCTGGTAGACCTCCACTGAAATTTTGGCAGCACATTTACAAACCAAAGGAGATATACGGTGGAGAGGTGATTACAGGATGGTTAGCCGATCTATTTCCCTACATTAATCATTCCGTCACCCATGCGCCTACACAAAAGAATCCGATTCTAGATATCCCTCGTGCAGAACTCACGGTCGAGGACGGAATCTCACCAACAGTATTACCCACGGGACTCTCTAAAGCACCAATCGCACTCGTTACCCCTAAAGGAAAAGCTGATTTAGAAGTGGTTGCAGGCTTTATTGGAGTTCGGCAACAAGATAGCTATCTCCAACCGGAAATCGGCTGGGCAGTACGGAAGCAAGATCGATTTCTCAAGATGCTAACCATCCTAGAGCAAAAACCTAGTATGCGATCGCCAATTGATTGGTCAGACAATCAAAGCCAACCGGAAATGCCAAAGGAACTGATTCAACTCCACAGCCATTTCGACGGTGGCACAATTTTTGCTCAAAGTGAATATCCTTGGCACATTCGGGCATTAGAGGACTATACTTATCACGAGTTGACAGGTACTGACAAACCATTCACTGGTTTCATCGATATTAAGGGCGATCAGTTCACTGGTTTCATGGATATTGAGGGCGATCGCTGCATTGCCTACGGTTATGTACGCCGCCTCAACAGTAGAAATCGCCTTTGGGAATGGTGGGTCATTGTAGGCAAACTCGTTTGTGAAAGAACCGATCCAATGTTTGGACAAGAAGTTTGGACATTCAGAACGGAAGACGTAAAGGTGATTGCCAAAGGAATTCCGCAACTGTTTGAACGGATCGCGAAAGCTAATGGACAATACTACTTTGACGATCCTGACTTCCAACCGGATGATTCATTGTCGGAAAATGCCAGATAGGTTTTGGCATCCGATTCAATGGCATCACTTACTCTGATAGGTGCGATCGCGCATTCGCCTAAGCAGCCCCATTCTCCACGTACAAAGGCAATTTCACAAGTGCTACCATCACCAGTAAATGCGCTCAAGTCACATACCCTGTGTCCACATCCATACCATCTGAGACACTGAATACCCAAACCATTGCGGCAGTACCAACAGAACCCGTTTGGCGTTTGAGTGTTGAGCAGTATCACAAGATGATTCGTCTTGGCATCCTGAGCGACGACGATCCGGTAGAGCTGCTGGATGGATGGTTGGTCTACAAAATGCCGAAAAATCCGCCCCATCGTGCGGCTACCAAACTCACTCGAAATGCCTTAGAAGCCGTCATTCCAGAAGGCTGGTACGTCGATACTCAAGAACCTATCACCCTAGCAGATAGTGAGCCAGAACCAGATGTGGTGGTCGTTCGGGGAAATACCCGCGATTACCTCGATCGTCATCCCGGTGCCTCTGACATCGCCCTAATTATTGAAGTTGCCGACTCTACCCTAGAGCGTGACCGCACCTCAAAACAGCGTCTCTATGCCCGTGCTGGGATTCCGATTTACTGGATTATCAACCTCCCAGAAAAGCAGATTGAGGTCTATACCGACCCTGTTGTGACATCCGAATCCATCTACCAGCATCGTCAAGATTATCAACTGTCTGATGAAGTGCCTGTTGCGATCGCAGGGCAAATTATCAGCCGTTTATCTGTGCTGGAGTTGCTTCCTTAAGCCTTAGTTGGGTTTAAATATTGTCGCCCGCGTAGGCTGTACTGAACGTTTGTGAACTTCAGAATTTTTTGTGGCGTTGCATGGCTTAGGATGACGAGTTTCGCTCCTCAAACCATCCCACAGGTAATGGCGAGCGCATTCTCAACTAGATGATTATCCACAATTGTTCGCAGCCGAGGAAGCGATCGCGCTTCCTAAATGGCTAACACAGGGAAATTCGTGCTTGAACCTAACAAATGGGTGATGAGCGATCGCGCTGATGAGGGTGCTAAAACGTTTAGAGTAGCATAATAGATAGCTAGGTCGCTTCGCCTCTGAACGGATAATTTACTATGAATAGGTGAAATCCATAAGGACTATAGAAAATGCCTCCAAATAAAAAAGATGATTTTAATTTAGATGATATTAATTCGGATGAGCCTGACAAACTGCTTGAGAATTTGAATAATCAGACCCCAATTGAACTACCATCTTTTGAGACTGACCTCGCCTACCTGTTAGACGACATCCAAAATACACAATTGCCAGAAACATTTTTCTCAGATGATGAGGCGTTTCAAAAATTGTTAGAAGATATTTCGGTGTCTGAGTCTGAATCTAATAGCATAGATTGGTCAGAACCGAATTTTTCAGCTTTGTTAGAAGACACGGAGGAGTTTGATCTATCTTCGATTGAGGAAAGTCTCGAAGAAGAACCCATACCTGAGCCAGATCCCAACCTAACAGCGAAAGATGTTGCAGCTTGGATGCTAAAGCAAGTTGAGACTAAAGGCGTATTCTACCAGCAAGATGCAGCTTGGCATATCAGAAGGTATTTTGGAGAGTGTTTTATTGGACTAAATAAGAATTCCAATCCTGCAATCTCAAAGAAAGTATTAAAAGAATTTCGGCTAATCTCACTTAAAACTGTGGTCTGGAACCGACGAGAGTTGTATTGGAGGCTTTGCCAGCCTAGCGATCCTTCCAAGAGTAGAAGGGTAGATGATTAGCCTCTAATTAGTCATGCTGCACTCTACGCCAAAACTTCACCTTGAAACCATTGCAAAGATAAGCAGTAAGTAGCTAGGATGATTTAAACCTAAAACGCTCCAACGTATACCCACCTTGTTCACTTCGTGATTCCATGCCCTCCATCACAGCCAGGGCTAAATCATATTCATTGTCAAACATTCGTCCTGAAATTTCATGAGCTTTGAGTTGATGCCACTGTCCTTCGATGGGGTTCATCTGGGAGCAATAAGCAGGCAAAAAGAAAATGAATAATCCTTGCGCTTGCCAGCGTGCCCACTGCTGACGAACCACTTTACTGGTGTGAATCGGTCCATTGTCTTGAACGATAACGGTAAGCCGTCCCGTTTGTTCGAGTGTTTGGGCCGCTCTGGCTGCAATCCCATCCATCACACTGATGTAACTTGCACTCTTAAATCCTCCTTGCACTAGCGCATACTCGAAGCGTTCATCCGGTTGCCAAAGACCCAAAATGCTAATTCGACTTCCGTAGCGTTGCTGGGTCTGCTCCAGGCA
>NZ_JAMPJZ010000079.1:0-23545 GCF_039961835.1 Trichocoleus sp. ST-U1 | reverse complement strand
GTTCGACAATGAATATGATTTAGCCCTTGCTGTAATGGACGGCATGGAATCACGGAGTGAACAAGGGGGATATACGTTAGAGCGTTTTAGGTTTAAATCATCCTAGCTACTTACATCAGGATGCACTAACCATGCACTAATTCCGATACATAGATAAAGACAAACATCAGCTAAACTATCGGCTTGTCGCAAAGCAGCGGTACTGACACCGATTCGACGGGCGATCGCGCCATCAAAAATATCTGAAAGAAAGGCAAGTACAAAACCAAAAATGAACCAGTAACTGGTTGTGCCGTCAAGGGCATCCCATAGTAGCAAAGGACTTAGGCAGAGGCGGATGATGACCAGAGAAAAGGGAAGAGATTGCAGAATCAAGGATGAATATTTTTGGCGATCGCGTTGGGAGTGTTCGACTGTATTTATGTTGTTCATGTTATTGAGGGCATAAGTAAGCGTGTGATGATAAAGACGCGATCGCTAATTCCATTTCGCTTTTGTGAAGCTACACATCAGATCCCCCCAACCCCCTTAAAAAAGGAGGGCTAAGAAGAAGCTTATGTGTAGGAGTCGAAAAATTAATGGCTATATCTAAAAAGGAAGCACCGTTATCGCTTGCATTTCGTACTGCTCATTCGCTACTACATCACTGGATCTCGCGCTTGTCCCTAAAGGCAAAGGAAGTGGTTCGTAGCGTTCCAAGCGGTTGAGGGGTCTGCGGGTTGCAGTTTCGTAGGCGAGCGCAGTGTGGAGGTAAGCTAGGATTTCCATCATTGGTAGATGCCTGGGGGGTGAAGTTCTCGATTACCCTTAGTTTTATGGGAATCCAGATTTACGGGGAGCGATCGCTTACCAGTTTTTGAAAAGTACGCCTGCTTGGTGGCTGTAAACCTAGTTTTCTCGTAGCCGCTGCGCCTTGAGAAGGGGTCAGTTGCAGAATTGGCCGATCCCTTGCGGAAATAGTGAAGTCTTTTTCGCCTTTTCTAGGCGTTGGCAAAGGCGATCGCTTCGGGTGCATCTCCATGATGCTTTCTCTACACGAACGAATTTCATCACAAGGAGAGCGATCGCTCTGATATAGCAATCCTATTTGAGTTGTAACCAGCGCTTGAGATCCCCGACGTAGAGAAGTCAAGGATCTTACCTTCACGAATCATTTGGGGGTTGAGGCGGAGTAATTCTGTGAATGTCCCATCTATCCGGTTAGCAGCTAAGCTTGCATTTGTTAAAGCGGAGCGAATAATTTTGTTTCAGCCTGCTGCGTAGCTTCAGCAAAAAGCTTCTCGGCAAGTTGTTGTTTTTCAGCAAGGTCAGCAAGATTTTCTATGCCATAAAGGGATGACACGTTAGCGATTACATCTGGCGGAAAGTCTCGGCTAAAGTATTTTGTTTTAAAATCGTATCGGTTCGGTCGATATACCATTCCCAAAACTTCCATTAAAGGTTGCATTGTGTAGTTGTGATAATTAGCGATCGCTTCCACAAACCGCTCACGATTAATCTCTTTCTTTACAAAAAGTTGCAGAAAATCAAATTTACTTCTTAGAATCTTTAATCTTGCTTTCATTTCCTCTAAATGTTCGCTTTGATTCAAATTCGTCTGAAAAATAAGATTAGCTTTATCAAATGCAACGACTAGATTTCCATGCCGCTCCAACGCTAGGAAATGATTGGGATTACTCTGCTTCATTAGCACAAAATCAATCATTAAGAACGGACTTGCTGATTCTAATTGGTAAAAGCATTGTGAGTGACCATGCCAAGTCGGTTCGGGAACTCGTAACTTAAATCGAATTTTAGAAATAGTTTCTAGAGCAGTTTCTACAATAGAAAACGTTTCTTCAACGCGCTTATCTTCAACAGTTACCTGAATGTCGAGGTCAGACCACTCATCTGTATAGCCATGTGCAGCCGAACCTCCTTGCCAGAAAGCAAAAACAAAATCAATTGGCTGTAAGGTATTAATCAGCGTTTCAAGAATTTTTCCTCTCATCATCATGTATAAAATATGTAGAAAATTTAAGCCTTTAGCGATTAGCCCGTTCGCCGTAAGCGTTCCCGTTCGCGTTAGCCTTTCCTAAGGGTAGCGTAGGGTAATTTATTTCAGGGCAGAACTAAAATCTCAACAGGATCATCATCCTCCCGACTCACCCGATCGGGTGATTTCCCAGGACAACAAGCGCGAATAAGATAAGCTCAGCGAACAACGCGATGGAATACAACAGTTTGGCGTGCGTTGGTAAGTTTTGTAAACTACCTTCAGCCAACTGCAACTGGTTGTATTATCATACTACAGTTCCCTTGGCCGGGAAATTATTGAAAAGTATCTCAGGAGGAAGAGTGATGTTAGACCGTGTAGCCGTTAAGACCGCCACAACCATTCAGACGCAACACCCCATCCTCACAGAGCTTTTCATTTAATTATTCTGATGTACGCGAATAATTTACGCGATTCCTCTGTGAGTTTGGCGGTCTATAACCGCACCCATAGAGGAAACTTCAATGAATTTAGAGTTGTTAGGCTGGAATCGTTTTTTTGAGAAAAACTTTGACAGCTATTTTCAACAAGGGTATACTGTTGGTCGAGTTGCTCTTGAGCAAAAAAATACCTACCTTCTCTACACCGAGTTAGGAGAATTGTCGGCAGAAGTAACGGGGAAAATGCGTTACCAAGCCGACACCCGAACAGATTTTCCAGCGGTCGGAGATTGGGTAGTCGTTAGCATTATTGACGATGAAGAAAGAGCAAAAATCCATGAAATTTTGCCCAGAAAAAGCAAATTTTCTCGAAAAGCTGTAGGCGCACAAACAGATGAGCAAATAATTGCCACCAACATTGATACGGTGTTTTTGGTTTCGGGATTGGATCGAGACTTCAATCTTAGAAGAATCGAACGCTATCTAATTTTGGTTTGGGAAAGTGGAGCGAATCCAGTCATCATTCTGAATAAAACCGACTTGTGCGATGAAGTTGAGCAACGAAAAACGGAAGTAGAAGCGATCGCTCCTAGCGTACCCATTATTAGCTTGAGTGCAATTGAGAACCAAGGACTCGATGCCTTGAGTCCCTATCTCGGTACGGGACAAACCGTAGCACTAATTGGTTCTTCGGGAGTCGGGAAATCGACCATTACCAATCAATTAGCGAAAAAGGACATTCAAGCAGTTCAAACAGTACGCAAAGGAGATAATCGAGGTCGCCACACCACAACACATCGAGAGTTAATTATTTTGCCTTCTGGGGGTTTGCTGATGGACACTCCGGGAATGCGAGAAATTCAGATGTGGAATGGAAGTGAAGGCTTTCAGGAAACCTTTACTGATATCAATACGCTTGCTACAGAGTGTTGCTTTCGCAATTGCCAACATGAATCAGAACCCGGTTGTGCAGTGCAACAAGCTTTGCTTGATGGCACTCTAGATAAGCAACGTTTTCGGAACTACCGAAAGCTTCACCAAGAGCTTGAATACAATCACCGGAAACAAGATCAAAAAGCGTCTTTAGCCGAGAAGGAGAAATGGAAAAAAATCCATAAAGCTCTGAGGAACAATCCAAAACGCTAAGCAGCTAAGCTATCATCTTAGTCAGTAAAAAGGCGTCAATTCTTAGGAGCAACAATCAAGAAATGGAGTCTCGAAACTTCCAAGTTTAGCTTGGAAGTTTCGAGAAATCAATTCCGCGTAGCGGTTAGTTCGTGTAACCATAATACTTGCCAACCTTTTTTTATCACCACTCAGGATTTTGGAAATCGCCATGAAGAACCTAACAACAAATAATCCTCAGCACTCTAATTATTCAGGATTCAGCGTATATGGAAAACAAATCATTTCTAACAGCCGAACAAATTCGCTACGAACTCGCTTCTAACCAAACCTTATTTACTAATGTTCGAGTCACAGTGAATGAGGGAGATAAAATTGCTCTTGTCGGTGCTAATGGGGTAGGAAAATCAACCTTACTCAAAATCCTAGCGGGTGAAATTCAGCCTAGTTCCGGTTCTGTGAGTCGTGAGGGTACTGTTTATTACCTTCCACAAATTAGCACCCTTATCCAGTCAACCCAAGGCGCGACTGTTTTTGATTTTTTAAGTTATTTTTCAGAGGATTGGTGGGAAATTAGTAACCTGTTAGAAGCGAAGTTAAAAACTTCAGTAGATATTTCGCTACCCGTTAGCAGTTTGAGTGGCGGTGAGCTTACTAAACTGCTTCTGGCAATTGGTTTATACAGAAACCCAAGAGTGCTACTCCTAGATGAACCCACGAATCATCTTGATTTCTTAGCTTTGGAGAATCTAAAGCATTTCCTCCAAGAATTGAAGCAACCTTTTGTCCTTGTTTCTCACAAACCTTTTTTCCTAGATCAAGTCGTCAACACCATCTGGGAGCTAACACGATTAGGAGTGAAGGTTTATGGCGGTAACTTTTCCAGCTACAAGGAACAAAAAGAAATTGAATTTCAGGTAGCTTTGAGGACGCGAGAAATAGCCAAAAAAGAACTTAAGCAGGCAACTGATGCGTCTTTGCAAGAAGAGAAACGGGCAGGAAAATCCCGAAGAGAAGGGCGTAAACAAGCTCACGATAGAAGTATGGGAAAATCTGCAAGAAGATTCTTCGAGAATCGAGCATCAGCAAGTGCTGGAAGCGCCTCAAAAAAACATGAGGTGGCTATCGCTAAAGCTACACAAAATTTGGAATCTGCCAAAATTAGGACAAATCCAGTTGCGATTGTTCGCCTTGAAGAAGAAAGGAGTAAAAAGGGGAGAAGCTTAATTGACGTTCAAGGAGCAAATCTGAAAATTGGAAATCAGTTTCTCATCAAGAATATACAGATGCACATAGCATCCGGTGAGCGAGTTGCTATTTCTGGGGCTAATGGATCGGGAAAATCAAGCTTAATTAGGGCAGTCTTGGGCATTCATCGAGAAAATTCTCCAGCAATTCTTGAATCGGGAAAAGTTTCAGTTGCTCCCCGTTTAAAAGTTGTATGTCTTGACCAAACTTACGAGTTTGTCGATAGGGAAAATACAATTTTAGGAAATTTGCAAGTAGCTAATCCCAACCTAGAGTATCAACTTGTCAGACAGCAGCTTGGACACTTTTTATTTTTTAATGATGAAGTGAATAAAAAAGCCGATGTTTTGAGTGGAGGGGAGCTAGCAAGACTTGCCCTGGCGATGATTAGCGTATCAGAAATTGAGTTACTGGTATTGGATGAACCAACGAACAATTTGGATTTAGAAACCGTTACTCAAATTGTCGAAGCGTTAGAAGAGTATCGAGGCGCTATATTAGTAATTTCTCATGACATAGATTTTCTCAGTCGCATTCAGATAACCAAAGCCTTTAAAATTCAAAACAGGGAAATGCGAACGACCGTTTTCCTTCCCGCCGAGACAGAACAATATTATCAAGAGTTACTTTGAACGCGAGACCCCCGAATTCTCTAAGAATTCGGGGGTCTTAACCGCTGGGATCTCACAAATATTTTTAGTAATCAGACGCCATGATTCCTAGCTCAAATAATCTTAAAACCATTAATTACACCCAAATTGTAGACCTGAGTCATGTCATTGATCCAAATATACCTATTTGGCAAAACGATCCACTCGTTGAATTTGAGCCAGTCGCCAAGTTAGAAAAAGATGGTTACTATCTACGAAGATTCTCGATGGGAGAACACAGCGGCACTCATATCAACGCACCTAGTAGCTTTTATGAAGATGGGGTTGGGATTGAGAGTTATCCAGCTCAGTCGCTCGTTGTACCAGCAATTGTTATCGATATCCGCGACAAAGCTATTGCTAATTTTGACTATGCTTTAACAACAGCCGATGTCTTCGACTGGGAACAGCAACACCATCCTATCTCTCCTAACACTGTTGTACTTCTATACACGGGTTGGCAAGAAAAGTGGGGCGATCGAAGAGCCTTTTTAAATCAGGACGAACAAGGCAAATTTCACTTTCCGGGGTTTGCTGCTGAAACTAGCCTATTCTTAGTCGAACAACGCGCGATCGCTGGTGTGGGAATTGATACTCATGGCGTCGATCCAGGGCAAGATGAAACCTTTAGCACCAACCGACTGGTGCTAAAAAAGGCTGGAATTGTATTGGAAAATCTGACAAATCTCGATCGGTTATCGCTCACTGGCACCACATTAGTCATTGGGATTTTACGTCTACGGGGTGGTTCTGGGACACCTGTATCCGTGTTAGCTTTTGTGCCTTGATACCTGCACAAAAATCGCATTGACTTTACGCGATCGCGCCTTCCCATTAAATCAACCTTGACAGGCTATTATCCCTTGTGGTGAAAGCAAAGATAGATGACGCCGGATCTTGCCGACAACGCCCCGATAGCTGCACAAGAAAGGATCGATATGTCTGAACAAGAGTTTTTTGTCTTTCCTGCATCCTTTGCCCAACAGCGGCTATGGTTTCTTGACCAGTTGATACCTGGCAATGCGATCTATAATGTGCCGACCGCCATTCGCTTAACAGGTTCGCTCAATTTAGCGGCATTAGAGCAGACGTTTAATGAGATTGTGCGTCGCCACGAAGCCTTACGGACTACATTTAAGGTGCTAGAGGGACAACCTGTACAAGTGATTCCTGCGGAAAGCTGCGCTAATGCTTCCAGTTTAACCATCCCTCTGTCCGTAGTAGACCTGCGGCAATTCCCAGAATGCGATCGCGAACTCCAAGCACAACAATTGGTAGCAGGAGAAATCGAGCGTCCTTTTGATTTGTCTTCTATCCCATTGCTGCGAGTGAAGCTGCTACAGCTTTCCGAAACAGAACATATTCTATTGCTGAATATGCACCACATTATCTGCGACGATTGGTCGATTGGAGTGCTGATTCGGGAACTGGGAACCCTCTACACAGCCTTTACTTGTAAAGACGCGATGCATCCCGTCTCTACGCTGCCGGAACTGCCCCTGCAATACGCTGACTTTGCCCATTGGCAGCGCGAGTGGCTGCAAGGAGAAGTGCTGGAAACCCAGTTAGCTTACTGGCGGCAACAATTAAACGGTATTTCCGTGCTAAATTTGCCCGTTGACCGACCGAAACCAGCGGTTGCAAGCTATCGAGGAGCAACGCAATCTTTAGAGTTACCGAAAAAGCTCAGTGATGCGCTCCAGACGCTTTCGCAGCAAGAAGGTGTCACCCTATTTATGACTTTGCTAGCAGCATTTCAGACCTTACTCTACCGCTACACGCATCAAGAAGACATCGCGGTGGGTTCGCCTATTGCTAACCGCAACCGTAGCGAAATTGAAGGATTAATTGGCTTTTTTGTCAACAGTTTGGTATTACGCACCGACTTATCTGGAAACCCAACTTTCCGCGAACTCTTAAGCAGAGTTCGGCAGGTAACACTAGGCGCATACAGCCATCAAGATTTGCCTTTTGAGAAACTTGTTGAGGAGCTACATCCAGAGCGCAACTTAAATATTCATCCGCTATTCCAAGTAGTATTTGGCTTTGAGAATGCGCCAATGTCAGCGTTAGAACTGCCTGGATTAGTGCCTAGCTTTATGGATGTTGACTTTAAAACAACCCGATTCGATTTGGAGTTGCATTTGTGGACGTGTTCCGAAGATTTCCGGAGCTTATGGGGCGGTAAATGGGAGAATTCGGAGGGGATTAGAGGCGTAGTGGTTTACAACACGGATTTATTCGATGAAGCCACAATTACCAGAATGCTGGGACATTTTAAAACATTGCTTGAAGGGATTGTTAATCATCCCGAAGAACGAGTTGCAAATTTACCGCTATTGGGTGAAGCTGAACGACAGCAGTTATTAATACAAATAAACGACACCGGGGCAGATTATCCTGAAAATCAGTGTATCCATCAGTTATTTGAAAATCAGGTAAAGCAAAATCCTAATTCTATAGCAGTAATGTTTGAGAATTTAGAGACAAGGGTTATCGAGTCTCTAACCTACCGGGAGTTGAACATACGCAGCAACCAATTAGCACATTATTTACAAAAAATGGGGGTAGGTTCGGAAGTTTTAGTCGGCATCTGCATGGAGCGTTCTGTAGACCTAATTGTGGGATTACTAGGCATTCTGAAAGCCGGGGGAGCTTATATGCCTTTAGATCCGAGTTATCCTCAAGAGCGTTTGAAGTTCATGCTTGATGATGCTTGTAGAGGCGAAGCATTTGTCAAGAAAAAACTTGGCTCCGAGCCAGAAATTACTGCCACGAATGCTTCGCCCATACTATTGCTGACACAGGAAAAATTTGTTGAGAATTTTGGGGATTTACCGCACCCAGTTGTGGCCCTCGATAAAGATTGGGAAATCATTTCCCAAGAAAGTAAAGAAAACCCGAATAGCAGCGTAACCAGCAATAACTTAGCTTATGTAATCTACACTTCTGGTTCTACAGGAAATCCCAAGGGAGTTGCGGTTACTCACAAAGCTGTCAATCGGCTGGTATGCAACACAAATTATGTAAAATTGTCACCTAATGATAAAGTTGCCCAAGCCTCAAACACTTCCTTCGACGCAGCAACATTCGAGATTTGGGGCGCGTTACTCAATGGCGCTCAACTTGTGGGAATTAGCAGAGATGTCACCCTTTCGCCCCACGAGTTTGCATTACAACTCCAACAAAAAGACATCAGCATTTTATTTTTGACCACCGCTTTATTTCAACAGATTGCTAGAGAGGTTCCGCAAGCTTTCGCAGACTTGCGCTATTTGCTATTTGGAGGTGAGACTGTTGATATTCGGTGGGTCAGGAAGGTTCTTAAACAAGGAGCGCCAAAGCAATTCATTCATGTCTATGGGCCAACGGAGAGTACGACATTTTCTTCTTATTACTGCGTGGAGAAATTAACAGAATCAGCAGCCTCTATCCCCATTGGTCGCCCGATTACGAATACGCAGATTTATTTGCTGGATGCTCATTTACAACCTGTACCGATTGGTGTTGTCGGCGAATTGTACATTGGCGGTGATGGATTGGCGCGAGAATATCTGAATCGCCCTGAATTAACTGCTGAACGCTTTATTTCTAATCCTTTTAGTAAGAAAACAGAAGCACGACTTTATAAAACGGGTGACTTAGCCCGCTATCTACCAGACGGCAATATTGAGTTTTTAGGTCGCATTGATAATCAGGTAAAAATTCGCGGCTTCCGCATCGAATTAGGCGAAATTGAAGCGGCGCTCAATCAGCATCCAGTAGTGAGCGAGACAGCGGTAATTGTTAGGGAAGAAATCCCTGGTGATAAGCACTTGGTTGCTTATATTGTTCCTAACCAAAAACAGGCACCAGCAAGCATCAATCTGCGGCAATTCCTAAAAGAAAAGTTACCTGAATACATGGTGCCTTCAGCTTATGTCATGCTAGAATTCCTACCGCTGACACCGAATGGAAAAGTAGATCGCCGTGCCTTACCTGCGGTTGATACGCTCAGTTTTGAGATTAAAGAAAATTATGTCGCACCGCGCGATCGCGTTGAGGAAGCGCTAGCCGAAATTTGGGCTAAAGTTTTGGGAAAAGAGCAGGTAAGTGTCCACGACAATTTCTTTGAATTGGGCGGTCATTCTCTACTCGCAACTCAGCTAACTTCCCGCATCCGCGATGCTTTCCAAATAGAGTTGTCTGTACGCAACTTGTTTGAATCTCCAACGGTAGCTAGTTTAGCTAGGCACATTGAAACGATGTGTTGGGCAGCTAAAGGTTTGGATAACACGAGTTCCACGGGAAATGAGCGAGAAGAAATAGAATTTTAAGTCTTTCTACAATCTCATTTGCAAATACTCAAGAGTCAGCAAGCGCAAGCGATCTAAAAGGTTCTGAGCGTTACCCGCATTTAGCACAAAACGCACTGACAACTTCGGAAAAGAGCTGATTCTTCTCCATCAATACCATGTGTCCACCCGGCTTGATCGTGACGAGTTCAGCTTGAGGTAGTTCGGCTTTCATGCGATCGCTTGCAACAGGTTTAGTTGCGATATCTGTTGCACCGCAAA
Source organism: Trichocoleus sp. ST-U1 (assembly GCF_039961835.1). Lineage (NCBI taxonomy): Bacteria > Bacillati > Cyanobacteriota > Cyanophyceae > Leptolyngbyales > Trichocoleusaceae > Trichocoleus > Trichocoleus sp. ST-U1. Next base: position 13,551 of record NZ_JAMPJZ010000079.1, on the reverse strand, counting down.
CGACCAACACCGGAACGTTAATCGTTGGGAGTGTTGTTGTTTCCTCGAAATTGAACATTGCCAATGTACCGCGAGCGAGAACACCAGGCGAACCTAAAGCCGATAAGAAAGCGGCGAAATCCAGTTGACCGCGAGTTTCAGTCCCCTTAAATCCAGAAATCTCTACGCTGATGTGTAGCGAACCGTTGAGATAGCTTAGCCAAGTCATCAGCCAAAAGAGGGGTGACAGAAGCATGGTGAGGTACAGCAATGGTTCAAGCAGCGGTTTCTGCAATTTGGGTAACACACTGCTCAAGATAGAAGTTTTCAGCGGATTGGTGTAGGTTGTATCTGCGAGGATTAAGCCTGCTACGCGACGCCCCAGATGTTCTGGAAACAGCCGACAGAATGTTAGGTTAATCATGCCACCCATGCTGTGTCCAAGCAGGATAACCGGCTTGTCTCCCGCGATCGCAACAACGGCTTCGAGGTCACGGGCATATTTTTCTACGGAGTAGTCGTTATTTTTGGGTCTAGTAGATTTTCCTAGCCCTGGCAAATCCCATACTATTACTCGGAAGCGATCGCTCAGTTGTCGCTTGGCATAGTACCATACCGCACTGTTTGGTCCCCAACCGTGTGAAAAGATAATCGGTTGACCATCTTCAGGCCCATAGAACTCTACGTGCAGGACGCTACCATCCGGTCGTGGCAAGCGCTGTACAGTTCCAGTACGCATCAATTTAGGTTCGTCAGCACCTTGGCGACGCAGCAGCGGCAAGCTGATAAAACGACCGCCAAGAGACCACAAAACCATCGCCAGTCCGCCTATCAAGTAGGATGTCCCCACCAGTTCCCCTTCATACCACTCATACAGAATGTAAATCCCTCCGCCCAGTATCCCGATGGACAGCAATCCAACCAGCCATACGAGTAGAAAATTGAGGGGCATGAACACCATAAGCAGAAACCTTTAGGGTAGGATGTTGACTGCGTTGTCTTCCAACGTCATACCGAGGTTAGACCACAGTCGGGTCAATAGCAAGTACACTCCTCTAGCGGGTAGTGTCCTAGAAGAGGTTTAATTTTGAAAACAGTTGAGTTTTTATCTTACCTCCGTAGCTTAGATATTCAGGTTTTTGTCGATGGAGAACGCCTGCGCTGTAACGCCCCAGAAGGAAGCCTCACCGCCGAATTACGTGCAGAGATAGCTGAACGCAAAGCTGAAATTCTCTCATTTCTAAGGACAGCTAACGTTACCACAAACGCTACTCCGATAAGCCTTACACCCATTTCGCGGGACAGAAATCTGTCGCTATCCTTTGCACAACAGCGGCTGTGGTTTCTGGATCAATTAGTACCTAACAATGCTTTCTATAATGTTCCGGCAGCTGTGCGTCTGGTCGGTTCGCTAAATTTAGCAGCGTTGAAGGAGGCTTTTAACGAAATTGTGCGCCGTCACGAAGCTTTACGCACCACTTTTGTAACGGTGGAAGGGCAACCCGTGCAAGCGATCGCATCCACGTTAACTGTACCGCTACCAGTAATAGATTTGCGTTCGCGAAGCGTCTCCGAAGGAGAATCGCGAAGCGTCTCTGTTGGCGAAGCCGCCCTGAAAGGGCTAGGAGAATTAGAAACCGAAGCGCGACGCATCACCACCCAAGAAGCTCAACGCCCTTTTGATTTGTCCAAAGACCCTTTTCTGCGAGTAACGCTACTGCGGTTGGATGAGTCAGAATATGTGCTACTGCTGGTTCTGCATCATATTGTCTCCGATGGCTGGTCTATGGGGGTACTAATTCGCGAGTTAGCGGCACTCTACACAGCCTTTGCTTCTTGTAAAGACGATCAATTTTCCGTCTCTACACCTTTACCAGAACTACCTATTCAGTATGCAGACTTTGCCCACTGGCAACGTGAGTGGTTGCAAGGGGAAGTATTGGAAACACAACTTGCTTACTGGCGGCGGCAATTAGAGGGTACTTCTATCTTAAATTTGCCTACTGACAGACCTCGACCAGCAGTTCAAAGCTACCGGGGTGCAACGCAACTTTTGCAACTACCAAAAAGCCTAAGCAAGGCGTTAGAAGCCTTAAGCCAGCAAGAAGGCGTAACTTTGTTTATGACTTTACTTGCAGCATTTCAAACCTTGCTGTACCGCTACACACAGCAAGAAGATATTGCCGTAGGTTCGCCAATTGCCAACCGCAACCGCAGTGAAATTGAAGGGTTAATTGGTTTTTTTGTCAATAGTTTGGTGTTGCGTACCAACTTTGATGGAAACCCAACATTTCGCTCACTTTTGAGTCGAGTGCGAGAGGTATCGCTAGGAGCGTATGCTCATCAAGATTTGCCTTTTGAAAAGCTGGTGGAGGAACTGCATCCAGAGCGCAACTTGAATCAAAATCCCCTGTTTCAGGTGGTGTTCGCATTACAGAATGCGCCAATGTCGGCGCTAGAACTACCAAATTTAACATTAAGCCCGTTGCAATTTGTTGATACAGAAACAACCCGGTTTGATTTAGAATTTCACCTATGGGAGCAAAAAGAAAATAATGGGTTAGGGGTAGATACTTCAGAAGGAATTAGCGGATTTGTTGTATACAGCACCGATTTATTTGATGCAGTCACCATTAACCGGATGCTGGGGCATTTCCAAATATTGCTAGAGGGCATTGTTGCCAATCCAGAGCAACGAGTTTCCGAATTACCGATATTAAGTGAAGCTGAACTCCATCAACTGTTGGTGGAATGGAATAATACTCAGGTAAGTTATCCCAAAGATTTGTTTGTCCATCAGCTATTTGAAGCACAGGTAGAGCAGAACAAAGATGCGATCGCGCTGGTATTTGAAGACAATCAACTTACCTATCAAGAGTTAAACATACGCAGCAACCAACTTACACATTACTTACAAAAATTGGGTGTTGGTGCGGAAATTTTAGTAGGACTTTGCGTAGAGCGATCGCTTGATATGATAATCGGGATGTTAGCCATCCTGAAAGCAGGTGGAGCCTACCTACCTTTAGACCCCAGATACCCTCCTGAGCGTTTAAGTTTTATGCTTCAAGATGCTCAAGTGCCAGTTTTATTAACACATGAACAGTATATCGAACGCTTTACTAATCAAAGCTCAAAAATAATTTCTTTAGACAAAGATTGGGAAACTATTGCCCAAGAGAGCGAAGATAATACTATCAGCAATATTACAGCAGAGAATCTTGCTTATATTATCTATACCTCTGGCACCACAGGAAAGTCGAAAGGGGTTAAAATTGAACATCGCAACTTATTAAATCTCATCTTTTGGCATCAAAAAACGTTTGCAGTTTCACCGCTTGACCGAGTAACGCAGGTTGCGGGATGTGCATTTGATGCTTGCACATGGGAAATTTTGCCTTATTTGAGTGCAGGAGCTAGCATTTATTTGACCGATGATGAAATTAGGCGATCGCCTGAAAAGCTGCGAGATTTTTTAGTATCAAAATCGATAACGATTAGCTTCTTGCCGACTCCCTTAGCTGAGAAAGCTTTGTTATTAGATTGGTCTCAAGATATAGCATTGCGAGTCTTATTAACAGGAGGCGATAAATTACATCAGTATCCTTTGGCTGAATATCCTTTCCAGGTAGTGAATAATTATGGCCCAACTGAGAATACTGTTGTTACAACTTCCGGGATAGTTGCTGTTAAAAAGCCAGGAAATCCCCCTAACTCCCCTTATAAAGGCGGGCAAGAAGCGATCGCGGATGTAGCAGTATCATCAGGAAATGCGATCGCGCCTACAATCGGTCGTCCCATTGCCAACACTCAAGTTTATGTTCTAGATAGATATTTACAGCCTGTTCCTATCGGTGTTGCTGGTGAATTGCACATTGGTGGGGATGGACTAGCGCGAGGTTATTTAAACCGTCCCGATTTAACTGTTGAAAAATTTATTTCTAATCCTTTTAGTAACCAAGCAGAAGCACGTCTTTATAAAACAGGCGATTTAGTTCGTTATCAACCAGATGGCAATATCGAATTTTTAGGTCGCCTCGACGAACAGGTGAAAATTCGCGGCTTCCGCATAGAGTTGGGAGAAATTGAAGCGGTACTGAGCCAGCATCCAGCAGTGCTGCAAAATGTTGTAATAACTCGTGAAGATTTATCAGGGGAAAAGCGTTTAGTAGCTTATGTAGCGCTAAATTCTGAATACAGTGAACAGAAGCAGATGGAAATGCAATTGCAAGATGAGCAGGTTTCGCAATGGCAGATGCTCTACAACGAAAATTATAATCAACCTGCTGCTGGTTCAGATCCAACATTCAATATTGTCGGTTGGAATAGTAGTTATACTAATCAACCGATTCCAGCAGAACAGATGCGTGAATGGGTTGATAACCAGGTCGCGCAAATTCTGGATTTGCAACCGAGTCGAGTTTTAGAAATTGGGTGTGGAACAGGTTTATTGTTGTTTAGAATTGCGCCTCACTGCAATAAATATTGTGGGACAGACTTTTCCTCGGCTTCACTTAACTACATCCAGGAGCAATTGGCACAATTACCTCAAGTAACATTGCTTCAGAAGTTGGCGACTGACTTTGAGGGAGTGGAGTCCGAAGCCTTTGATACGGTGATTCTGAACTCGGTTGTGCAATATTTTCCCAATATTGATTATCTGGTGCGCGTACTGGAGGGAGCAATAAATGCGATCGCTCCCGGTGGCTTCATCTTCATTGGCGATGTGCGTAGTCTCCCCCTGCTGCAAGCTTTCCACGCCTCGGTACAACTGGCTCAAGCGGAACCCTCTCTCACCCGCGAACAGTTGCAGCAACGGGTAGAAATGCAAATGTTCCAGGAAACTGAGTTAGTAATTGATCCAGCTTTCTTCACTGCTTTAAAACAGCAATTTCCCCAGATTAGCGACGTACAAATTCAACTAATCCGGGGTCATTCTCACAATGAATTAACCCAGTTTCGTTATAACGCGATTCTATATATTGGCACAGAAATAGATTCTGAAAGCACCTACATCAATCCCCTCGAAGCGGGGGAAAATAAGAATACTCCGGCTCCCTCCCCATTGCGGGGAGGGCTGGGGAGGGGTTCCTCGCTTAACTGGCACGAAAATAACTTAACTGTCTCCGCTGTACATCAGCTATTAGTTGATAACCAACCAGAACTCTTAAGCATTACCAATGTGCCTAATGCGCGGGTAACAGCAGCAGTTAAAACAGCAGAATGGCTGTCAGGCGCAGCAGAATTTAAAACTGCGGGACAGATGCGCGAAGCATTGCAAAAACTCCAAGATTTAGGAGTAGATCCTGAAGATTTTCATAGTCTAGATGTCCCTTACAAGGTTGATATTAGCTGGTCAAATTCTGATGCTTACAAACACTACGATGTAGTGTTTGTAAGCAAAGAAGTAGACAAGAAAACTACTTTGCCACTCAACAGTAAATTGCGATCGCTACAATCTTATGCGAATAATCCCCTGCAAGCCAAAGCAGCTCGTAAGTTAATCCCTCAATTGCAGACTTATCTAACCCAAAAGCTGCCTGAGTACATGGTGCCATCCGCTTTTGTAGTGATGGAATCTCTACCGCTTACGCCTAATGGCAAAGTCGATCGCCGTGCTTTACCTGCACCCGAACCAGTCAAACTAGAATTGGCAAGCAGCTATGTTGCACCTCAAACTCCGCTTGAAGAAGTGTTAGTGAAAATTTTTGCTGAGGTTTTAGGAGTTAAACGGGTAGGGATTCGCGATAACTTCTTTGAATTAGGAGGACATTCATTACTAGCGACGCAGCTTGTTTCTAGAGTGCGCGACGCATTCGGGGTGGAGTTACCTTTGCGTAGCGTCTTTGAGGCACCGACCATTGCAGAATTATCGAAAGCGATCGCTAGTTTTCAGCAGACCACTACTCAAAGCAAAGCCCCAGCCTTAGTGCCAATTTCTCGTGAAAATCGTCGCATGAAGCTATCTTCTCTCAATAAAGAAAACCAGCAACCGTGAACCAGATGAACACCAGCGACCAATTCCCAGAAAATTTCATCTGGGGCGCGGCTACCTCCGCCTATCAGATAGAGGGTGCGGCAACAGAAGGCGATCGCAAACCCAGCGTCTGGGATACCTTCAGTGCTACCCCCGGACGGGTTGAGAATGGCGATACGGGTGCTGTTGCTTGCGACCATTACCACCGCTACGAAACAGACGTAGAACTGATGGCAAAACTGGGCATCAAGCATTATCGCTTTAGTATCGCTTGGCCCCGAATTATTCCTGATGGTCGGGGAAACGTGAATGAAAAGGGAATCGATTTCTACAAGCGCCTAGTTGATTGCTTGCACAAACACGGGATTACACCCCACGCCACCTTGTTTCATTGGGACAGTCCTCAAGCACTAGAGGATTTGTACGGTTCTTGGCGCAGCCGCGAGATGGCTTCAGATTTCGCTGACTATGTTACTGCTGTTGTCAGTCGGTTAGGCGATCGCATTACCAACTGGATGACCATCAACGAAATCCCCTGCTTCACTGATTTCGCCTACGATGTGGATAAAGATCCACCCTTTGCCCCTGGTACTCGCGTCAAAACTCGCAAAGAAGTGTGGCAGACTTCTCACCATGCCCTCCTGGCTCATGGAATGGGCTGTCAAGCTATCCGTGCTGCCTCGCCCGTTCCCTGTGCCGTAGCACTTGTAGACAATATTTCTGTCACCGTTCCCCTCACCGAATCAGCGGCTGATATAACAGCGGCTCAGCAAGCTTTCCATACTTCTTGGCTCAATGGTGGGATTATTTTTCCAGCCCTTACGGGTGCCTACAGTCCAGCAATGCTTGAAAAGTTGGGCGTTGATGCCCCAGATATTCAGTCGGGCGATTTGGAAATTATTCACCAGCCCCTCGACGCAATCGGTATCAATATTTACACTGGCACTTATGTTCGTGCGGCTGACAATAAAGACGGTTACGAGTTTCTTGACTTCCCCAAAGGCTACCCGCGAATGAATATGCCTTGGCTGCATATCGTTCCTGAGAGCATCTATTGGGGTATTCGCCATATTAGCGACACGCTTGGGCGACAAGATTTGCCCATTTTCATTACTGAGAATGGCTGTGCTGCGGAAAACGAACTGAACGCGCAAGGCGAGGTAATTGATACAGATCGCATTATGTATTTACGCCAGTACTTGAAGGCGGCTCATCGAGCCATTCGTGAAGGCTATCCCCTCAAAGGTTACTTCCTTTGGAGTTTCATGGATAACTTTGAGTGGCCTTACGGCTATAGTCGCCGCTTTGGAATTACCTATGTCGATTACAAGACGCAACAACGCATTCCCAAAGCCAGCTTCAATTGGTATGCAGAGTGCATTCGTCAGAACCGGGTGGTTTGAAATGAAATCATGAGATCGCACCTTAATCGTACTGGTGCAAGTGGTGGAGTTGCGCGATCGCGCCACTATCAAAAGTGGTTGAAAGCTTGAAAGACAGCAATGCTAAAAGTAAAGTCCTACTTTTAGTCCCAATTTCCCGTGAAAATCATTCCATGAAGCTATCATCGCTGAACAAAGAAAGCAAAGCTTGAGTGAGTGATTTCCAACTTTTTAATCTGTGCCCTCACATCTACTCTATGTATGTTTTGTAAAGGCCACCTTAACTTGGTTAACTAATCATTAGTTTTAATTATAATTTCCTACTGTGCTTTTTAAATAAGTAATTATATTTGGACTTTAGTTTCTCTTGTCGTTTCAAGAGAAACTAATGTATCACAAATCAGAATTTATGTATATAGATTATCCCGAAATAATGCAGTAAATTGCTGTTATACGCAGGTTGGTGAAAACGCCACCAGCTGGACACTATGACGTTTTCACCGTTTCACCCGCGTTTAGATTCGTTTACACAATTAGGTTCACTTGTGGAAAAATTTGTGGAAAAACCAACTGTGCTATCACACCTTAGCTCGAATGCTGGGGTAACTCAACTAGCCTTGGACTTGGGGATTGCAGTCAGTTGCCCCAAGCCGCATCGGACGTTTCCCAAGCGGAAGCGCAAAACTGAGGATAATAGTTCTTACCCTCACCACGGCTTGTGGACTACAGAGCAAGTCATGGCTTTACTGAAGCTCTGCGATCCAAAACCTTTGTATCTGGCAAAGCAGCAAAACCGACCGCACTACCAAGACGGTTGGGCTGTCAGACCAACTGACAAGCGTAATCATTGGGTTTTGTATAGCCAAGCTCTACCTTACCCACAAGCCGACTGTCACTAGAGTTAAATAAACAGGGCTAAGCCTAGATCCCCCCTCCCTGCCCCAATGCACAGGGGGGTTAGTGAGCCTTGCTTCATAATTTGAATAGCGCCAAGGTAAATTAAATGAGAACTCAATCGATATGAAACTGCATTGCAGGACAATTTATTCGAGCCGAAAACACTCCTAAGGCGCAAATTTTGAGAGATTCGCCAGAAGATTGTTGCGAGTGTGTACCCTCAGTTCAGATGGGAAAGAAGTATAAAAAGAAGTGACTCAACCTTGAAATGAGCGCGATCGCACTATTGAATGAAACGCAGCTACATTAATTCTGGGAAATCAGCAAGCCATGACTCAAGCCTTACCCAAACCAATAACCTTTGAAGACTTTCTAGAGTGGAAGGCCGAAACTGGACGCTATGAACTACATGATGGGGTGATTATTGAAATGCAGCCAGTGGGAGAACATGAGGAAGTCAAAGGTTTTTTGGCAACAAAACTAACTATAGAGTTTGACCGATTAAATCTTCCCTACTTTATACCCAATCAAGCGCTAGTCAAGCCGCCAGAAAAAGAATCAGGTTATTTACCAGATGTGCTGATATTAAATCGGGCTAATCTAGCAGCGGAACCGTTATGGAAAAAATCTTCAACTGTTACTCAAGGTGCATCAATTCCTTTAGTAATTGAAGTAGTCAGTACCAATTGGCGGGATGATTACCTGCTCAAAGTTGCGGATTATGAAGAAATTGGTGTTCCGGAATACTGGATTGTTGATTACCTGGGGTTAGGCGGTAGGCGATTTATTGGCAACCCCAAGCAACCTACTATTTCGGTTTACTCAATGGTTGAGGGTGAGTACCAAGTGAGTCAGTTTAGGGGTGCTGACCGCATTGAATCGCCAACGTTTCCAGAGTTAAATTTGACTGCTGAACAGATTTTTAGAATTGGGGCAACTGAATGAATTCGCGTCTATACAAACAAAGGCTGAATGCTGCACAGACTAAAATATGATAAATATTTATCGAAAATTATCCATCTTTTACCTTTCAAAATTCTTATAAATCTTTGTTTTGTCTTTTTAACCCGGATTGCAATCATTGCTAAGAAAAATCTCCTCAATCCATCGGGTTTATTAGTACGAAACCGTACTGAATGCCGATGCCGTTTAGAACTATCCTGAATGAAGATTGGCGATTAGGCTAATCAAGGATTGCACATTGCTGGTTGCTGTTCTTCAACTAAATGGATTAGAAAACTTTCCGGTCTCTGCGCTTTCAGAGCCTAATTAACCCGAACTCAAGTTATCGTTACGGACTTTTTTTTGTACAGATGCTGCAATGAGAGTCCTGCAAGAGGTCTAATTACTTATATAAGACTTCTAACACTTTTCCAGATGACTACTGAAAACCGACTGCTTAGCGTCCTACCCCGTGAGGTATACGAGAAGCTTGCTCCCAACTTGAAGCGAGTCTCGCTGGAACAGGGCAAGATACTCCACCATCCTGGTGAAGCTATCGAGGATCTCTATTTCCCCATCGATTGCCTGATCTCGATTACCATCACCATGACTGACGGCTCCACGGTTGAGGCGGGTCTAGTCGGCAACCGTGAAGTGGTCGGCGTCAATGCCTTCATGGGCGGAAGGGAGACCACGCAGACTGAATACATCGTACAAATGGCGGGCAGTGCGATCAAGGTGGATGCAGGGGTGCTGCTGGAGGAGTTTGATCGCAATAAGGGGCTGCGTGACGTACTGCTGCGCTACACACAAGCCCTGATCGCCCAGATATCGCAAACCACCGGCTGCAACAGCCTCCACGTTCTCGATCAACGCTTGGCACGCTGGCTGCTCGAAGCCCAAGACCGCATTGACTCGGATAACCTTAAACTTACCCAGGAGTTCCTAGGTCACATGCTGGGCGTGCGCCGCGCTGGTGTCACCCAAGCTGCCCAAAAGCTTCAGGAGAGGGATCTCATCCGGTACAACCGGGGTCACGTCCAGATCCTGGATCAGGCAGGGCTGGAAGCGACTGCGTGCGAGTGTTTCCAGGTTCTCAGAGAGGAATACGATCGCTTGCTGGGAGCCAAGGACAGAGATGGCTGATCAAAGCGTTCTCACCTTCACTCGTGCGGCAGAAAGTGAAGCACTTTCGTTGCTCCTCATCCAATCGCGTACAGGTTGCGTAGAGATTAAGTCAGGCTGGAAGAGGGTCTCCTCTCCTCAGTCTGCAAGTAACGGTCTAAAGAGGAGCAAAAGGACAACAAATGAACCAGAAAAAAGATAGGCTACCGACAATTCTGATATTTGAACTAGATGACGATACACGCCCGCTCCTGAAATATAACCTTTCCATCTGGGGCTACCACGTGATTGAGGCGCTACAGGAAGAAGACGCGATCGCCCTGGCGCGTGGTGTGCGCGATCGCCCTAGTCTGATTTTGATTAACCAGTTCGATATGCCGATAGACGAGGTTATTAACCTGGGACGGCGTATATGTCAGGGGGCGGAACTGCTCAACACTACGCCAATTGTCGTCATGGCTGAGCGCTACGGTTCAGATATGGAAGGTAAGGACGTTAAGATAAGCGAAAGCGAGTACGTGACCTATCTGGAAGATGGGGAACAGTTGATGAATCTTCTGTACCGTCTTTGCGCGGTATAGACGCAGCCTAATCAGCCTCCGTGAAGACCAGAAAGCGGGGAAATGGGCAACATAATCGAACAACTATGCCCAGTGGTACAATCTGCGGATGACTCAGAATTTTACCGACAACGACCTCACGGTTGATGAGAAAGCACTCAACACTGAGCAAGAAGTAACTGAGCAAGAAGCGGAGGTCTTTGTCTTTCCGGCATCTTTTGCCCAGCAGCGGCTGTGGTTCCTCGATCAGATGTTTCCAGGCAATACCTTTTACAATGTAGCGACTGCACTTCGCCTAAAAGGTTCGCTCAACGCTTCGGCGCTGGAAGAGACGTTCAACGAAATTGTGCGTCGCCATGAAGCCTTGCGTACCACTTTTAGGATGCTCGATGGGCAACCCGTTCAAGTCATTGCTCCCAGCTTAACCATACCCCTGCCCCTCATAGATTTGCGGCATCTATCTGCAACCGAACGGGAAGCGGAAACTCGACGACTAGCGACTGAGGAGCGATCGCGTCCTTTCGATTTATCTCAGGACTCGTTACTGCGAGTGATGCTGCTACAGCTAGACTCCTCAGAACACGTACTTTTGCTGAATCTGCATCACATTGTCTCCGATGGCTGGTCGATTGGGGTGCTAATTCGGGAACTCGGAACGCTGTATACCGCTTTTGGCAATAACGAGCGATCGCCCTTGCCAGAACTCCCCATCCAATATGCAGACTTTGCTGACTGGCAACACGAATGGCTACAGGGTGAGGTTCTGGAGACTCAGTTAGCCTACTGGAAGCAGCAGCTGGACAATATCCCCTCACTAAACTTGCCCACTGACAAACCTCGCCCAGCTACTCCAACCTACCGAGGCGCGACGCAATTTCTAGAGTTACCGAAAAGCCTGAGTGAGGAACTAGAGGTACTTACGCAACGCCAAGGGGTGACTCTGTTCATGACCCTTTTAGCGGCATTTCAAACCTTACTTTACCGCTACACACAGCAATCAGATATTGTAGTCGGTTCGCCCATTGCCAACCGCAACCGCCGCGAAATAGAAGGATTAATTGGTTTTTTTGTTAATAGTCTGGTGCTGCGTACCAACTTATCAGGTAATCCAACATTTCTGGAATTGCTGAGCAGAGTCCGGGAGGTGGCGCTAGGCGCTTATGCCCATCAAGACTTACCCTTTGAGAAGCTAGTAGAAGAACTGCATCCAGAGCGTAACCTGAGCCAGCATCCATTATTTCAGGTTGCATTTAGCCTGCAAAATACACCCATCGAGGCGCTAGAATTACCTGGGTTAACACTCTCGCATCTAGATTTTGACAACCCCAGCGCTAAGTTTGACCTAGAGTTTCACCTGTGGGAATCGCCGGAAGCTATCAAAGGACAGGTAATTTACAGCACCGATTTATTTGATGATGCTACCATTACCCGGATGTTGGGGCATTTTCAAACGCTGCTGGAAGGTATCGTCGCAAATCCAGAGCAAAGCCTTTGCGAGTTGCCTTTATTAACAGCAGCCGAACGGCAACAGTTATTAATTGATTGGAATAATACTAGAAGAGATTACCCGCAAGACCAGTGCTTTCATCAGTTGTTTGAGGCACAAGTAGAGCAGACTCCGGATGCGATCGCGCTAAACGCACGCTTCGCGAACGCGCTCATCTTTGAAAATCAGCAATTAACCTACCGCGAACTCAACATCAGAGCCAATCAACTTGCACACCACCTGCAACAATTGGGGGTAGTTCCAGACGTTCTAGTTGGCATCTGTATAGACCGTTCCCTAGAGATGATTGTAGGACTGTTAGGCATCCTCAAAGCGGGAGGAGCATACCTGCCTTTAGATCCAACCTATCCACAAGAACGTCTTAGCTTCATGCTAGAGGACGCTCAGGTATCCATCTTGCTAACTCATTCCCATCTATCCTCCCTGTTGAAGACCTGTTGGGGGGATCGCCAAGACGGTTTATCTATAGTTTGTTTGGATACGGACTGGGATGCGATCGCTCACCATCCCCAACACAACCCAAGCAGCAACGTAACATCTGAAAATCTAGCTTATGTCATCTACACCTCTGGTTCAACTGGAAAACCAAAGGGCGTTTTAGTGCAGCACAGAGGGCTATCTAACTTAGCAGAAGCTCAGTTCGAAGTTTTCAAGGTACAGCCAAGCGATCGCATCCTGCAATTTGCATCCTTAAGTTTTGATGCCTCAATCTTCGAGATTGTCATGGCATTGCGATCGGGAGCAACTCTCTATTTAGCCAAAAAAGAATCTCTTCTGCCTGGACAACCCTTAATCAAGTTATTGCGCGAGAATGCGATTACTCACGCCACGCTCCCGCCTACTGTACTCGCAGTATTACCAGAAAAACTTCCTGCGCTGCAAACTATCATCTGTGCAGGCGAATCTTGTTCTAAAGATATTGTAAACAAATTGGCTTCTGATCGAAGATTTTTTAACGCTTATGGACCAACTGAATCAACTGTCTGGGCTACGATTTCAGAAATTAATGACAATAGCAAAAAGCCGCCCATCGGTCGCCCAATTGCTAACACTCAAATTTATATATTAGATAAATATTTACAGCCTGTACCCATCGGAATTACTGGCGAATTGTACATTCAGGGTGATGGACTGGCGCAGGGATATCTCAATCGCCCTGATTTAACTACCGAACGATTTATT